>JACMQE010000053.1 GCA_014377145.1 Glaciimonas sp.
ATCCGCGCCAAGCTGAGCGCTGCTTCGCGCTGACCAAACTGTATCGCGTCCTCTTCGCTCTCTCCTTCTGCCAACGCAGCAATAAAACCACCAATAAATATATCGCCAGTAGTAGTATCCACCACCGTCGTTGAATGCGCCGGGAAATGCCGGATACCCCCAGCGAGCGCCGCACGCACGCCCTTAGCACTAAATGTCACCAATACATTAGCAATGCCATAGCCGCGTAATTCTACAATAATTTTATCTACTTCAGCATCAATATTAAGATCGGCAACGGGCCGATTGAGTAACATTATGGCTTCAATTTCATTTGGAATAAGGTACGTCAATTGGCCTAGCAATTCCAGCGGCAAAACCTATGCCGGTGCTGGATTGAGCACAACAGTCTTGCCCAAAGAATGCGCCAGTTGTATCGCATGTTGGACTGTTCCCAGTGGCGTTTCTAGCTGCAATAATACTACAGACGCCTGCGCAATTAAAATACTTGTAGCATCGATATGCGCAGGGATTAAGGCATCATTGGCACCAGCGGCTAGCATAATGCTTGCCCAGTGGTGTCGACCGAAATGGACGCCACACCGGACGACACCCCCGCCACTGTGCGGATGTGCGTATCGTCACAACCCCGTCAAGCCGTAACACAGCCCGCAACGCAGTACCAAAAGCATGTGCTGCTTTCTCATTTTTTGTAGATACTTGTTAAGTAATCTACTGTGTCTATGTAATATACATATCCAATATGCTTATTTCCCCGGAATAGGATTAAAGCTAGAACTTCTCACATACAACTCGGGCGCGATAGTATGTTGTTGTGATGCCATATCCGGACTAGCAATTCGGGCCAGCAAGCACGCCGCCGTCAATTGCCCCAATTTGCGCGTATTCTGTGCCACGCTGGTTAGCATCCGATGAATAAATTGCGCCAGATCAATGTCATCGAAACCGACCACCGCCAACGCCTGTGGTACCGCAATAGCGCGTTCTGCCGCCCGTCAAATACCAATGGCCATCAAATCATTACAGCAAAAAATCGCATCTAGGCGTTGCTCAGGTTGCAAATCAAGCAACCTACACGCCGCCACATATCCGCCTGCACTCATAAAATTGCTATGCACGTATAATGTGCCCTCCGGTAAGTCTGTATCAGCTTGTGCAAGCGTCTGAGGCAAGCCGGCAATACGTTCGCGTGAAATCACGATTTCTGCCGGGCCACCAATACAGGTAATTCGCTTGCATCCCAACGCCGCCACCGGCAATGTTATCTACTGCAATCCAATCAATCGCCAGATCGTCCGCCATATCTTTTCGTGCCCGATCCAGCAGCACGGTAGGGACCTTCATTTTGCGCAACAACTCGCCATCAGCTCGTCCCAGCGTAGCAACAATCAGCCCATCGCACCGCTTCGTCAACAACATGTTCAGATATTCGCGCTGCTTGGTGGGATCATCATCGGAGTTACACAAGATAACGCTGTATCCAGCTGCATAACAACTGTCCTCAATCCCGCGTGCCACCTCAGAAAAATAGAAATTTGTATTATGAGGAATAATCAGGCCGATCGTGCCCGTGGTTTTAATTTTCAACGAACGAGTCAATGCGCTTGGCACATAATCCAGCGCCGCCGCTATCACGCGTTCACGGGCGCTGTCACTGAAGGGACGGGTCTGATAACACATGCGATACCGTGGTGTAAGACACCCCCGCCATCCGTGCTACTTCTTTTATATTTGCCATCTACAGTTCACTGGTCCTTTACTCTTTGTTGATAAGCAGACTTCATTCTTGCTTCCTCATTGCTTAAAGCCACTATTTTTAGTCCGCATTTCAGCTGATCAAGCCGCACGTTCGTTGCGCCGACGGTAGGCATCAAACACCACCACCGCCAAAATCACGATGCTGGTAATAATCCGTTTCATCGGCTCGCTAACACCGACTTGGGTCAGCCCAGCTTCCAGTACCGAAATAATCAGCACGCCAATAAAAGTGCTAACCACCGAGCCACGACCACCCATCAACGCAAATACCATAATTTTACTTGGAAGAGGGTTAATCCCCGCTAATCGCATTGCTTCTTCGTTGGTGCCGATGCCGATCCAGTGTCGTCCCACCAATGTTTTGGTGAGCACTAATTGACCCGCTATTACCACTAATACTGTCGTAATAAATGCAGGCGACACGTCAAAAATGATCGGTGAGCTAATTGAATCCACTGCGCTGCCGATATACACCGTGCGGGAATCCGTCACCTGATACACCAGTCCCCGCGCCATTTCCAACACACCCAACGACAATATAAAAGAAGGAATCCGCCACCCGACCGAAATCGACCTATTCACCGCACCTCACACTGTCGCGCTTAACACTCCCAACACGCATACCGGAAACAATCCCCAGCCCCATTGCACCATCGCCGTCGAGAGCACCGAAGCGGCCAACGCCAGTATCGAGCCGACCGATAAATCAATGCCGTCGGTAATCAGAACAAAGGTTATACCAACCGCCATCACCATCAACGTCGGGATGTCGTTAGAAAGCGTTTTAAAGGTTTCCAGCCTGAGAAAATTTTCGCTCAAGACCGAGAACAAAGCACACAGTGTGAGCAACATGCCGATCAAGCCGATCTAATTAATGAGGTCAGACATGGCAGTTTTTAAAGAAGTAGTTGTCATTATGTATTTTAAAAAATTATATACACGTCGATGATGCCGATTACGCTAAATCTGCTAAATGTATTGGTTGCGTTACCTTTATAGCGACAGAAATCGCTATATCCGAAAGCTTAGCATAAGCCACTAAACGCGGCTTTCAAAATCGTATCCTGGCTCCATACGCCGCTTGTAAATGTCTTCACCATGCGACCGGCGCTCATGACAGCGATACGATCGCTGATCAACATCAATGCGCGCAAATCGCTCGATACAATCAATAGACCTTTGCCCTGTAGCGCCAATTCTGCCAACAACTGATAGATTTCAAACTTGGCACCGATATCTATCCCACGCGTCGGCTTATCAAACAACATGATCGGACAATCGCGGTACAGCCAGCGTGCAATCACAACCTTTTGCTGGTTGCCGCCGGATAACTCACCAACCGCCTGTGCCCCATTTCGGCAATGCACTTTTAAGCGTCCGATGTAATCATCGGTGACCGCCATTTCCGGTGAAGTAATATTGGTTGCGGTCTTATTCTCACGAAAAATTCGCCCTGATCAGCCTGATCAGCCCCAAAAATCAGCCGCAGTAATTCGGTCCGCCCGGATCCGATCAAGCCAGCAATCCCTAAAATTTCCCCGGCGCGTACGTCGAACGAGGTCGGATGTACCACGCCACGCCGCCCCAGATTACGAATACACAACAATGGCGCGCCAAATCTACGGTCACCATGCCTAGCACTCGGCATCGACGTTGCGCCACCATCAGACGCACCAAATCGTCGCTGCTATACCCTTGAATATCCGCATCACACACCAATTTGCCATCGCGCAGCACGACAATCCGATTTGCAATCCGTTTCAACTCTTCCAGCCGAAGCGAGATATACACAATTGCCACGCCTTCCGATTTAAGACGCACGATCTGCAAAAATAGCAGTTCGACCTCACGGTCCATCAGCATCGCAGTAGGTTCATCCAACACCAGTAAGCGACAATCGCCAACCAGGTTGCGCGCAATTTCGACCATTTGTTGGTGACCGACACCAAGGTCGCCCACGCGTGCCCACGGATCGATATTAGCCAGCCCAACAGCGGCCATTTGGTTCCGCGCTGCCGCTACTAATTTTGGCCTATCAATCCAGCCAAAGAGCTGTGGAAAATATTGTAAAAAGAGATTTTTCAGCGATGCTGAGGGTAGAAATCCGATTCAATTCCTGCATCACCATATGAATTCCAAGTTGCTCTGCGGCCTGGTGTGAGGTCGGTTGATAGGCTTTGTCATCGAGCAGTATGCTGCCTTGCGTCGCCGAAATAAGGCAGCAGACAATTTTTGACAGCGTACTTTTACCATTGCCATTTTCGCCAGTCAATGCCAATACTTGGCCGGTGCTGATTTGCAGCGAAACGCCAGCCAGCCTCAGCCCCACGTAGCTTTTACCGATGTTGCTTAATGACAGAAGGGGAGTTGTGATGGCATTGTCAATACTGGACGCAGCGGCGGCGATGGTCACCGTCTTTGTATTCAGGGATGCAGGGATGCAGGGGGGGCATACGGGCTCCACCAGACGTGGTGTGGTTGCAGAAACATAGATATAAAAGATGTGGCAGTACACAGCATATGAATATGCGTAGGATTAGCACAAAACCTGCCTCACCGCCATCCCGATCGCTATAAATAATGATCTGCTTACCCTGCGTCAAGGATACTTCTAAAACTACGCAAGATGAACGGATTGCTATTTTTATTTACCGATCGGCTTGTCCAACTTATATTATTTATTGTCTTTAGTAACCAGCTCAACTTTGGTTACCACCATGCCACCGAGGCCGGATTGTGGCTTCTTGTAAGTAATCGCTTTCAATACGGTTTCGATGCCAAACACAGCCTGTTGCAACCCGAACTGATCGGCTGTTGCCAATACACATCCATCTTTTAACATCGGTTAGTAGCGTTAATATTGTCATAGCCAACGACTAGTACCTTACCGGTTTTACCAGCGGCCTTGAATGCTGCAACCCGCACCAATCGCCATGTGTCGTTCCCAGCTAACAACGCTTTAATGTCTGGATGGGCATTCAGCATCGCCGCCACCACCTTATTGCCCAGATCAAGTTTCCATTGACCGGACTGAACGCTAACGACATTCGCGCCAACAGCTTTCATAGCGTCCTGAAACCTGGCCGTGCGCTGTTGAGCGTTAAACATATTCGGCACACCTTCTATAATACCAACTTTGTCACCGATTTTAATCTGTTTGCCGAGATAGCCGCCCACCAATTTAGCGTCCTTGCGACTGTCCGGGCTAACAAATGGGGCGGTAATACCTTTTTCTTTGAGGGCTGCATCGTCTAATTTATTATCGATATTCACCACGACAATCCCGGTATCAATGACTTTTTTAATGAGTGGCACCAACGCCTTGGAATCAGTGGGTGCAATCATCAGGCCGTTTACCTGGGAGATAATCATTTGTTCAACGATCTTGATCTGGTTAGCAGTATCTTGGTCGTCTTTGATAGACGTTAGCGATCAAGTCATATTTTGCAGCGTTGGCTTTTTGGTGGTTCTTTGGGCTAGTTTCTATTGTCAAAAAGAATTCATTGGCGAGTGGCTTCATCACCAACGCGACTTTTGGCTTGGTCTGCGCCATCGCGGGTAGGCTAATGGTGGGCAATGCGCAAACCAGAATGGTGGCAGCAATCAGCTTAAGACGGGTACGAGCAGGGTTACACATATTACGAATGATGCGATTGTTCATCAAAAATTTCCAGTTATCTTTGTGATTATCTTTAGAATTAGCTTGAATGCAATGCAACTAGGTGTTGGGTCAGGCCGCTAAAAAGAATTGCACAAACGTTTGCGTAATTTAATAACAGCATTAGATCGGCAATATGCAAGGCATCCTTCGTAAATTCTTAAATTGTCTGAATATCCCTGATTGCCGAATATGTAAAGCAAAATGCCAACAAATATTGTCCCCCGTTTTTTCCCTCAAAAGCACTTCTGAGTGCATTTCAGTTATTGCTCTTCTCATCAAACAACAAATTAAGGATGGTTATGACTGCATTCAATGCGACCGCTTTGGGCTCCTTTTATTCCCCTATCGCACCGCTGCAACATGGGGTACTAGATGTCGACAATGGTCATCAGGTTTATTGGGAAGAATGTGGCAATCCAGAAGGTAAGCCAGTGGTGTTTTTCGATGGAGGACCGGGAGCAGGTTGCAACGAAAATCATCGACGCTTGTTCGATCCGGCACGTTACAGGATTGTACTTTCTGATCAGCGCGGCTGCGGACGCAGTTTGCCGCATGCGCATCTGGAAGCCAACACGACCTGGCATCTGGTCGATGACATCGAAAAATTGCGTGACCTGCTTAGGAGAGAACGCTGGCAGGTATTTGGTGGTTAGTGTGGGAAAGCACATTGGTACTGGCATACGCGCAAACGCATCCAAAGCGGGTGACCGAATTAATCTTGCGCGGTATTTTTACGGTGCGGCAGCAGGAGCTTGACTGGTTCTATCAATTCAGTGCGTCAATGATTTTTCCGAAAGTATGGGAAGAATTTCTGGCACCGGTGCGAGAGACTGAGCGTAGTGATTTGATGGCTGCCTATCATCGTCTCTTGCATCACAAAAATCAGCAATACAACTCGCGATGGGAAGGTGATGCAATCAGTTTGTTGCCGAACCCGGCATTGGTGGAGGAATTTGTGGAAGCGCATCATGCGCTGGCATTGGCGCGCATCGAAAATCATTCCTTTGTAAATGTGGGATTTTTTACGCCGAATCAATTGATTTTCAACGCTTCCAAGCTTAACCCTACTCCTAGGATGATTGTGCAAGGTCGCTGTGATGTGATCTGCCCAGTGCAAACCACTTGGGAACTCCACCAGGCTTGGGCGGGCAGTGAAATCACCATTGTTGCCGATGCCGGGCACGCTGTGACGGAGCCGGAGATATTGCATCATTTAATTGTGGCTACTGATCGGTTTGGGGATCGGTAAGGTGAATGAAAGTTGGAGTTCGGTCTGTGGTGTGATGACACGTGTTATCACACCACAATATGCTCCAAATATATCCACCCAGACAGATCACTTACCTGTCCTAAAACGGCTAGACGCAATCCATCGTCAAGCGTATAAGTAACACATGAGATCTGCTCTTCAAACACCATCGAGATCTATTGTCGTCCAATTTGCAGCGCCAAAACTTCACGCCCTTCGTCATGCACCTTTTATACCGATGCCGCCGCCGCAAAAGCCGCCGAGTTTCGCCCCTGCCTACGTTGTCGGCCAGAGTTGGGCCTCTACGCATTAAAGCAAAATCTAGCCTACGCAATCTGGCAACGCATCACCGCTGGCGCGTTGAATCATCACGATGAAGCCAGGAAAGATACCGGCGGCCTTGAAAATTAGTAGCCGAAGTCGGTCTCTTATCGCGCCAGTTTCGACGTGTTCTACATCAGCATTTTGGCATTACACCTATCAAGTTAGCCGACACCCAACGCCGCCTGTTATTTGCTAAAAAATTACTTCAGGAAGCCAACCTATCGATGACAGCGCTGGCACATGCAGCGAGCTTTGGCAGCGTACGCCGCTTTAGCGCTTTTTTAATGCATGCTACGGTTTGACGCCAACTGTATTACGTCAGCAACATAAGCTCAGCGATACTGCATCATCGCAAGATGCCGTGACTGTCCGAATGTCATACCGGCCACCCTTTAGCTGGGAACAAATCCTGACATATCTACAGCCACGTTTGATCACCGGTGTCGATTCGGTCCAGCTTACCTAGCCTATCTGCGCAGCATTTGCATCGATAATCTCAGGGACTGGATACGGGTCACACATCTGACCAAACAACAGCAACTAGAAATTGAGGTTGTGCCCAACCTGACACCGATATTGATGTCACTACTTGCACGGCTGCACCAGCAGTTCGATCTGGATATCAATTCTGCTTTGATTACAGCGCATCTGCAACTGGACATGATATTGGCCGCTCGACTCAAGGCTTTGCTGGGTATCCGCGTCCCCGGTACGTTTGCACCATTTGAACTGGCGATCCGGGCGATATTGGGGCAACAGGTAAGCGTGGCTGGGGCCGGTACATTGATCGGTCATTTGGTCAGCCGTTACGGAACATTGACTGAAACGTCCTTCGCGAAAGTGACGCCTCACTTCCCAGACGCTAATGTGCTGGCGAGTCTGCCCGTTTCCGATCTGGCGAGTATCAGCATACCGACATCACAGGCGGTAACTTTACGGAACATGGCGCAATATGCCGCCGACGGACGACTACAGTGCAAACCTGGCACAAGTCTGGGCGATGTAATTGCGCAATTAACTAGCATCCCCGGAGTTAGCAATTGGACTCCGCATTATATTGCGCTGCGTCCTTTACGCTTCCCGGATGCATTTCCCTTCGGAGATTTAGGGTTGCAAAAAGTCATGGCAAAAGCTGGCGAACGACTGACAGAAAAACAACTCGCTGCCCTTGCTGCCGCATGGTCCCCATGACGCGGCTACGCAGCATTCCTTTTATAACAAACATGATGCACACATCTAGCCATAACAAAAATCGCGTCGATAGCATTTATTACGTTGAACATCGTAGCCCGGTCGATACCTTATTGGTTGCCGCGACCGATGCGGGCATCAGCGGAATATATTTTCAAAATCATCGCCATTTCAAAGGCAAGGATAGCTGGCTTGAAGCGCCGGAACACCCACATTTAAAACGCGCAATTCAACAGTTGGACGAATACTTTGGCCGCACTCGGGAGCAATTTGATCTGTCATTGGCATTACGTGGAACACCATTCCAATGCGCGGTGTGGAAGGCCTTAATCACTATCCCGTTTGGGCAATTAACCACTTATGGCGAACGTGCAGCGAACATCGGCAAAACCAACGCGGTACGTGCAGTCGGCACCGCGATTGGCCGCAATCCGGTCTCCATTGTCGTGCCTTGCCATCGAGTTGTGGGCGCTTCTGGGACGCTAACGGGTTATGTTGGGGGATTAGAACGTAAGGCATTTCTGCTACAGTTTGAGCAAACTAGGAAAGTACAGTATGATTTTGTGTGAACCGTGCCAGTTCATTTGCGTACGGACATTTCTCCAAGTTCGAGGTTAATTTTTATGCTTATGTGGCGGTCCAGAATATAAAAAATGCTAGTGGAAATACTGGCGTTTTTTACATTTACATTTAGCAGCATCGATGATGCGTAAATTGCTGCTCGATTATATATTGGCTTAATTACGCACTTTTGCTTTTCGCTAATATACGCTTGACCGCTGTTTTTTTAACAGCAGGCTTCTTAACAACCGCTTTCTTTACAATGGCTTTGACCACAGCACTGGTCATTGCGTCACCTTCTGCGTCATCCTCGAAAGCAACGGCTTTAGTCTTGCCTTTAGCAGCTGCTTTAGCTTTACGCTCTTCAAACTCAAAGCTGACCTTGCCATCTTTGGCTTTGACTAAAAAGGCTTTAAAGGGCCGACGAGTGCGCTGTGAGATAAAACCAGGTAGCAAATCGGTCTTGCCGTCATTCAATAATTTCACCATTTGTTCGGGCAAGATTTCTTGTTGCAAAATAATTCGGCCACTGCGAAAATCACATTCTTTTGGCTTGACGACGGTCTTCTCGCACACGAAAGCTAAACCCATTTCGTACACGCCATTACCGCATTTTGGACACGGGCCCACGGGTATCTGGCCGGTAAAATCAATGCCCTCACCGTTCTCGCCTTCTTCGTCATTTTGACCAAAGTCGAATTCCAGTTTGAAATTCTTGATTTCTTCATCATGGCTGATTTTCAGGATCGCAGCAAATGGGCGTCCCATCTTGGAGCGAAAACCTTGCAATGGGCCGATAGTCCGGGTAGTCAGCAATTCTTCTACTTCAAGAATTTCAAACTGGCGGCTACCTGGGGTTTTACTCATCGAGAATTCGCATTTTGTACAGGCGAAACGGCGATAATTTTCTTTGACTACCGCGCCACAATTTGGACACGGTGCGATCAGCATCGCATATTCGCCGGGAATCGTGTCGTTGTCGTATTCCTTGGCACGCTTGACGATAGTCTGCGTCATTTGGACAATTTCGCGCATGAATTCTTCACGTGTGATCTGACCTTTCTCCATCAAGGACAGTTTGTGTTCCCACTCACCTGTCAACTCAGGTTCGGTCAATTCATCCACACCCAAGCCGTGCAACAGCGTCATTAATTGAAATGCTTTAGCTGTCGGTGTCAATTCGCGGCCTTCGCGGAACATATAACGCTCGAAGATCAATCCTTCAATCGTTGCTGCGCGCGTTGCTGGCGTACCAAGACCTTTACCGGCCATTGCTTCTCGCAAATCGCCATCGTCTACCAGCTTGCCTGCACCTTCCATCGCCGACAGCAGCGTGGCTTCGGTATAGCGTGCTGGTGGTTTGGTGACTAAATCATTAGCGGTGACTTTTTCAGTCTTTACCTTCTCGTCTTTGGCGACGGCGACTAGCGAACCATTGTTCTCAGGATCTTTCTCGTCGGCAGCTTCTTTGCCATAAATTGCCAGCCAGCCCGGATTAATCATGACCTTACCTCCCGTCTTGAACTGATGTCCGGAAACTTCCGTAAAGCGCGTCGTGACCTGAAACTCGGCGGCAGGGAAAAACACAGCCAAAAAGCGACGCGTCACGAGGTCATACAATTTTTGCTCTGGCTCAGACAGAGTTTTTGGCGCCTGCAGAGTCGGGATGATCGCAAAGTGATCACTGATCTTGCTGTTGTCAAAAATTCGCTTGTTGGGCTTGAGCCAGCCCTTGTTAAGAATTTGCGCTGCGAACTGCTGATAATTATTATTTTCAGAGACGGTTTCCAGGGTTTGCTTGACCGTGCTCAGATAATCTTCCGGCAAATGGCGCGAATCAGTACGCGGATACGTGAGCACTTTGTGCTTCTCGTACAAAGCCTGTGCCAGACCGAGGGTATTTTTGGCGGAGAAACCGAAGCGCGAGTTAGCCTCACGTTGCAAGCTGGTCAGATCGAACAGACCCGGCGCCATTGAGGTAGTCGGTTTAGATTCTTCGGCGACGTTACCTAGTTTGTTGCGACATGCGGCAACGATTGATTCAGCAGCAGCTAGACTCCACAGACGTTCGGCGCGCTTCTCAGCATCGTTTTCGACTTTTTTGTGGTTCGCATCTAGCCAGCGGCCTTCATAGATACCGGCGGCGCAGATAAATTCGGCACGTACTTCCCAGAAATCACGGGGGACGAA
This sequence comes from Glaciimonas sp., assembly GCA_014377145.1. The sequence goes on from JACMQE010000053.1 coordinate 10,935, forward strand.
TTTCTTTATTTTTTCTTCACGCTCAACCACAATTGATAACGTTGGTGTTTGCACACGGCCGACTGTGGTGAGATAAAATCCGCCTTCTTTCGAATTAAATGCGGTCATCGCGCGGGTACCATTGATACCGATCAACCAATCCGCTTCACTACGACAACGCGCCGCATCGGCCAAGGGCAGCATGTCTTCATCGGCACGTAAATTGGCAAAACCGTCGCGAATCGCGCCAGGCGTCATCGATTGCAACCAGAGGCGCTTTACCGGCTGTTTGGCTTTTGCATGTTGCGCGATCAGGCGGAAAATCAGTTCGCCCTCACGCCCGGCATCGCAGGCATTGATCAACGCGGTGACGTCTTTGCGTTTGATCAGTTTGTTGAGTACTTTTAGACGTGCCTCGGTCTTGGCAATCGGATTCAACGCGAAGTACGGCGGAATCATGGGCAAATGGGTGAACGTCCATTTACCGCGCTTGACATCAAATTCTTCTGGAACAGCGATTTCCAACAGATGGCCGACGACCGATGACAACACGTATTCATCGGATTCAAAGTACTCATCGTGCTTGGTGAAGCCACCAAGGGTCTTCGCGATATCGTTCGCGACAGAAGGTTTCTCGGCGATGATGAGGATCTTGCTCATAAATATGGTCTCGGAAGTGGCGCGCTTTCCATAGAAAGTTAGCGCATTTTTTCAGCTAAATGCTCGAATGTTTATTAACTTTGATATTCTGCCGGGTATGCATTACCTATCCGCTACACATCATAATCGCGCTATCGGTGCAAAAATTGAGATGCAAATCAGACTTTATCGACGACTAGCGAAGATGTTGCCAAATAACTACTTTATCGTAATATAACAGGCAGCATTACAATCAGCACCGGGCCGTATTGTATACGGCAGTGAATAAGCAGCCAATGATAAGCGGGTTGTTGGGAATATCGCAAGCGTGGCAAACATTACCATCGCTCGTAGCTATTGTTCCTAGGGTGCAGAGGGTAAGAAGAAACCTAATTTTCCGGTTTAATGCAACAGCCGCGGTTCCGGCTCTTCGTCGTCATCGAGAAAAAGCTCATCAAACATCAACCCGTCCGGTTCTTTACCCTGGCTCCAAAGTACCATCAGCACGATCACTTTCAACTTATCCAGCGATACGGGGGATTCGCTAACAGCCAGAGCACGCTCTATGACAATTTCGCGCTGTACCGGATTAAGCATTTTTGCCGACTCTAAAAACTGAATGAACCCAATCGCGGCATTGCCAAGTACATCCATTTCTTGTGGCGCGTAAATGCGTATGCAAAACGAAAATGCCGTTTGTTGGGGATAACGGTCAGCATAGGAGTGATTGGTTAATGCCAGATCGGTTAACCATCCGAGGGCTTTGGAGATTTCGTTCTCTTCAAAACCGAGTGCCGACAGCTTCTTAACCAAGGCCTCAGATTCAGGACAGGCATCAGGTCGGTAATATGTTTCGTAAAGGTAAACTAGGACTTCAAACATGGTTTTACTGTAAAGCTAAGATTGGACTAAGACAAGTTGCTAAAAGCGTACAAAAAATCTACCGTAGAATGCCCCCTTAAAACGCAACACGATACTTGCACCAAGGCTGATAAATCAAACTACCGCAACATTACCGTCTATAAGGTGGTTGAGCTGAATTACATTTTTTAACACTTGATTTACACAAGTATCGCAGGATTTATTAAATACCGCTAAAAATGTCATAAAAACATTAATTAATGACATTTTTCGGTGCATTAAATTTGTCAGTCAGTTACGCCAACCATCGATAAATACCCCCCGGTAGCATCTCTACCAAGCCCCTCTAGCTCCAACGTTAACAATTACGCATAAAGACCGCGATATCGATACCACCGCGCGCTGCAAGCATATCCAGGCTAGCGGGATCGAATCCAAGCGGCTGCAAGTAATCGGTCTCTTTGATTGCCTATCCCATTGTCAATACACGTCGGGATCGATGCTTTCACCCTGAACTCGGTTGGTTCGGTTGCATTAGAAGGGATGTTGGCTAACCGCATCTGACGGTTCCGCGGTGCCATTCCCTCTAAAATATCCTTTGCCGACTCAACTAATTTAGCGCCTTGTTTAATCAGCTGGTGACAACCTTTGGATAGCGGCGAATGGATCGAACCAGGAACCACAAAGACGTCTCTGCCCTACTCCACTCCCATTCGGGCAGTAATCAATGAGCCAGAATGGGCTACAGCTTCTAATACCAGCACGCCCCAAGACAAACCGGAGATAATCCGATTACGACGTGGAAAGTTAGCCGCAATGCCGGACATTCCGAGCGGGTGCTCACTAACGATGCAACCGACCTCAGCGATCTGATACGCCAAATCATGGTTATGTGCTGGATAAACGATATCCGCCCCTGTGCCGATCACCGTAACAGTGCTACCTCCCCCATCGGCATTGTTCACCAGACTTTGCAATGCACCACGATGAGCTTGCGCTATCGATACCGAGGGCTAAACCCAGGCATAACTGTCAGATCGCAATGGCTAAGTGCCTCCGAATGGCTAAGTGCTTCCGAAAACCGGTCTGCGTTGGCATTGTCCTGTGCCGTTGCGTTGCGGCTGCCAACCATGGCCAAAGAGGATCTACTTAGCAATTCGAACCGGCCCATGACATATAGCAGCGGCGGATCAGCAATATTCAATAACGTTGAAGGATAATCATCATCCGCTAGTGTTAGAATGGGATGACCCGCTTGCTACGCCCATGCCGATGCGCAATCAAGGCGTTTTATAGTCAAATCCGATAGAGGTTGCCACCAACGCTAGTGCGATGTTATTCAAGACCATACTTTGAAGAGCGGCCAACGAACTAGCAAAAATATTGATGGGAAGACCGAAGGCGCTCAGCATTAGACGGCCAATCCCGGGACCGATGCCAGTAGTTTGTTCCAGCCTCAACCAGTTTGCCAGATCGATCTGCAACGCACACTGAATGTGTGACGGCGGACTGATCCAGGACTGGCCGGGTGGCGCAGCAGGCGCGCTCGTGAATGCGTTTTGTTAATGGATTAAGGTTGGGTTCTGGTGGTAGCACTTATTAAGTTCTCTCTAGAGATCTGGCAATATCGCCGACCTCCACTCTATCGCGCACCTTCATGATCAGAGCATAGGAAATATACTTAAATATGCGGAAAATAAACAAGGTGCCGTATTGCTCATCTGGTATTTTGACAGCTGCTTTGGCATCTGAAGGATCGGCGGTGGTTTTGCCAAATCTGTATAACTGAAGCACGTCTCCGACCTCTATATTGTTTTCGGTGCCTGGATTAAGGGTGACAGTTCCATTCTGCCCTGCACTTTCGACGCCGCCATAAACTGACACGATACGGGCGTTCACCTCGGCTGCTGGGGGGTGCGGTACATATTTCAAAATCGGCGTAATCGGCAACGCAACCAGAAGGTCTCCTTTACCCATTTCTTCCTTTGCCTCAACTACCCGGAAAGTATTCGTTTCATTTTCTGCTTTAGCAGGGCGTTCCAATTTCAGGCTTTCCAGATACATCGCTTCCTTGGCAATCACCTCACCGGTCACCGAGTCTTTCAGCTGCTTACCCGGACGAAAAATCTGAAATGACGTGCCACCATTGAAATTGCCACGCACATAAGCAAGATCGTTTCGTCCCAAATTGACGTGACCCTCCTGTACCGCGACAATATGCAGCACACCGGTCAATTCGTCGTCTTCAATACTCAGCGGCTGTGACAAAAATGACCCGATTTGGTCAGCCGGAATCGCAGAGATTGCTTCCCGTCTCAGACCTTCTACCCAGATTTGCAGGGACAATTTAATAATATCAGGCGCGCCGCCGGTAGCTGAGGTGAGTCGCAATCTTTGCGCAAAAAGGTCAAAATAAACGATCTGTCCTGGATAAATCTAATGGAGATAACGAATTTGTTAGCGATTCATGCCCCACGCTTGCGGCCAACATCAAGCATCCCGTAAGAAATGTCCAGAAATACGCCAAAGCGTATCGCCGCTCACAACCACATGCTGGTTCGGTGCATTCGACAAAAATGCACAGCGCGCCGTTGCTGTAACTTGCGCATAAGAGACTGGCGCAGCGCCAACGCTGGTCACAAAAGCGAGAAGGAGTTGCAGCTGTGCTAAACTTTTTCATGTTGTTTCCGGTAAGTGTGGTGTTAAATTAGTGCAAAAAGTATGTCTAAAAATGTAAGTAACGAATAAACTGAACCTGCCTGATTCACTCGGAAACTGTCGGGCAATGCGTTGGTAATGTAAATAATCTGGTAATTAAGTTTGACAATTAAATTCGACGCGTAAAATGATCGCGTACATCCCAGCAATAGTCGCTAAAATACTTGCCAAATGACATCAAATTTTGTCCATAAATGCTGAAACTAGCAAGAGATGAACCATTTCCAAATCGTCTTTTTTCCAGAACCGTATGTCCCTATTAAATATCCTGCGTTACCCTAATTCTCGCCTGCATAAAATTGCGAAGCCGGTGACTGTTTTTGATGACCGTCTGAAGCGATTGATTGCTGACATGACCGAGACAATGTACGAAGCGTCCGGCGTCGGTCTGGCCGCCTCGCAAGTCGACGTCCATGAACAATTGGTCGTCATCGACACTTCTGACACTGGGAGCGATTTACGGGTTTTTATTAACCCGGAAACTCTCTGGGTAAGCGAAGAAAAACAAATATACGACGAAGGCTGCCTGTCGGTGCCCGGTGCATACGATGGCGTCGAACGCCCTACACGCATCAAAGTTCGTGCATTCGATGCTAATGGGAAAGCGTTTGAAATCGCAGCCGAAGGCTTGCTGGCGGTCTGTATTCAGCACGAAATGGATCATTTAAAGGGCAAAGTGTTTGTCGAATACTTGTCGCCACTTAAACGCAACCGCATCAAAGCAAAAATGCTTAAAGAAGAACGCGAATTAAGGCAGGACAAAAAATACGTTAACCGATAATGCCGACCCTATATACAGCACGAATAACACAGACAGTACTATATTGAATGCACCGACGAATAAAAGGACCGCATTAGATGATTAATGCGGTCCTTTTTCCTCCCGGCTCGCGCTCAAGCCCAGTACGCTAATACCGAAAGAGATTTATGGCTATCAAGGCTTTCTTTAGTTATCTCGGCTTGATTCATCTCGGCCAAGAACACTGCTTGACGCGTCATTTTAGCGTAACTTATCAAAGCTGTCCCCAAAAGAGTCCTTTGATTCATCGCTTTTACCCATGTTTAGTTGCTTATACCTCGTTTAATCCTTGATGGGCGCTTAATCAGAGACACCCTAGGCAATATTGGCTTAACGCCGGTCTGTAGGCAAATGTTGCCCTCGGTAAACGAAGTGCGCGGTGGGATTAAATTCTTTACCGTCGCAACATGACAGCGTTGGAAAACAGAATAAGTACAATTCCGACAATTAAGTATTTGTTCCACTGGTAATGCTCCAGTGAGGCAGAAGAAATCAGTGCGGCCAACGGAAATAGCAAGGTAGTAAAAGCTGCTTGCCCGGATCCAATTCGGCCTAGCAATTTGAGGTAACCAACGGAGGCAATAGCTGAACCAAATATTGCCAGATAAAGCAAGCTGCTGATATGCCGAATGCTCCATTCGACACTGAGCTCTTGCCCACTAAAAAGTGTAGAAGAAATAGCAAGTCCGCCACCATACAGCATGCTCCAAGCTTTTGCTGGAATGATTGGGATACCTGCCGATTAAATTTTTGCCGAAAAGGTATTTCCAAATGAAAACGATAACGTGGCAACCAAACTCAAGGCGAATCCAATGGACAAGTCGCTGCCATATTCCGTTTGACGAATATCGGGCCAAAATATCAAGCCCAAACCTACTACCCCAATACAGGCAGCGGCAATTACTGAGGGCTTAACTCGCCGCTGGAGAAAAAAATAACTATTTAATAAATTAGAACTAACTGATAGGGCAAACACAACTGCCATCAAACCTGAAACCATAGAGGCTGATGCATATTAGAAAAAGATGAAGTTAAGGCAGTATTAGAGCAAGCCGATGAGCGCAAAAATCACATGCGTCCGCCAGGAAAAATGGGGGTGATATTGGCACGGCACACACAAAATTAGCAGACAGATCGCTACGAATAGCATTGGAGAAACGGTACCTGCCTGCAATTTGGTAGCAATCCAGGTGCTGCCTCAGATTGCTACCACCACATTGAATAATGCCAAGTTTATAAACATACTTATTATTTACCCTGGCTATATTCAGCTGGCTTGGCATCAGGGTCCGACCGTAATTTACCGCCAAAGGCCCAATGCTGCTTCGAGATTTCTTCTAGCATGACCCACACACCATCCCAATTACCGCCGCAACATTTCAGAAACACGTCCGTAAGCAATCTGACCAATGTCGCTTTTTGTTCGTCGCTGCGACCAGGGAACATCGAGACTGTAATTAAAGGCATGGTTGACCTCTTGTTTCAAGATACCGTTGATGAGTGCAGCTAAACGATCAAGGCCAATATAGATATTCTCCGAATCAAGCAGGCTGCATGATAGACGCAGCCGCCGGTTTCCTCCTGCCCCATCATAAAAGTAAGTCATAGGCGTCCAAAGCACCTCATACTTTTTTGCAGAATATTCAAGAATGATTTATCGACTTCAAATGGTAGGCTAAGCGCCACAAAGAAGCCACCTTCTGGGGCATTCCAAGTGATGTCGGGACAGGTTGCGAAACGCCGAAAGAGACCCTCTAGAAAATATTCCAAGTTGTGTTTTGATACATCTTAATCTCTTGTTGGTTAGCTGCAAGCAAGCTAAAGTTGTGCTGAAGTAATTTTCCACCTATCAAGGCTTGCGTCACCGGAGGAGTGCTGACCGTTAGCATGCTTTTGAGCTTGGATAACTCATCGGAAAATAGACCTATTCTGTTGTGCCCATTCATAATCGTTTGGTTTGTCACAACAAAAACAACGCGCGTAATGTGAAAACCACTTTTAGCGAGGGACTCAAGATAAATGACACGACGTTCGGTATCCAGTGCTTTCAAAGTGGGTTGATGATTAGTATAGGATTGTGGGGGAAATCATAGAGATTGTCTTCCAACAACCAAAAATCTTCGGTACTACCAATCAGCAACAAAGTTTTCCGATCCTCCGTACTTAAAGTTGTTCCGGTCGGGTTCGAGAAATCCGGCACGATGTAAAGTCCACGTGGACGCTGTCCCATGGTCCTGGCGACATACAATTGCTTATGAAGATCTTCAAAATCAATTCCTGTAAGTCCGCCTGAAACGGGGTAAACAGGCATGTCTAGGATACGGGCAGCACGGGTCAGCCCGACATAAGTTGACTGACCGCCAATATAACGTCTCGTTTATCAACGCACATTGCCCTCAAGACCAAAAACAGTGTTTCTTGCGCAACAACGGTAACGACAATCGCATCCGGATCGACCTCGATGCCCTCATCAATCGCCAGATGCCTAGCAATCAACTCATGAATAATCCCTTTGGTGTGGCCATATTGAAATAATGTACGCGCTATCTGCGTTGGACTAAAACCGCGTTCTCTGCCAAGGTACTCCCATTAGTAACGCAAATAGCCATGTAAAGCTTCAATGTGAAACGACGACTCAG
>JACMQE010000054.1 GCA_014377145.1 Glaciimonas sp.
AGCTCTGCCGACCCCATGCGCCGCAAAATCAAACATGTACGTTTTGACAGATAGGATGATCCACGATTTTTATCATAAAAATGCGGGCGCGGGAGCATTACCGCCAAGCGTGCAGCCTGGCTAGCGCCGAGATTCGCCGCAGACCTCTTATAGTAATGCCGTGATGCGGCTTCCGCACCGTAGACGCCGTTCCCCCATTCCACCACATTCAGATAAATTTCGTAAATTCTTTCCTTATCCATCAAATATTCCAGCATATAGGTGATAATAAATTCCTGTCCTTTTCGGATATAACTTCGTTCACTGGATAAAAACAGATTTTTAGCCAGTTGCTGGGTGATAGTCGATCCCCCCACCATCACTTTGCCTTTTTTCATATTTCGTTCGTAGGCTTTTTCCAACGCGTCCCAATCGATTCCTTCATGTTCAGAAAAGTTAGCGTCTTCAGAGGCAATAATGGCGCGCTTTAGATTAGTCGAAATGCGATTATAAGGAACCCAGATGTATTGCAACTGAAAATTGGAATCGGTTTTTCTGATTATCGATATTTGATGACGCATGAAGCTGGTCGAACTTGGATTGTGATCAATCAACCACCAGATTTGTACGAAAAAATAAATTTGTAGGACAAAAATTGCTGAAATAATAATCAAAAACCCACGCCACACCAATTTTCCCAAAAGCTTCACGTTTATTCTCCAGGAAAATTTAAAGCTGCGCGCAAGGCAGTATACACATTATCGGTAGGCGCACGGACAGCACGCCAGACATAAAATGATTCCGCCGCCTGTTCAACCAACATTCCAAGGCCATCGCGCACCATCGCACCATACTCAGAGGCAAATTGCATAAAAACGGTGGATTGCTTGCCATACATCATGTCGTAAGCCAAAGTCTGAGGGCCAAAAATACTAGGCGAGATCGACGGCACATCGGCTTGTAGACTGGCTGACGTAGCGTTAATAACAAGATCGAACTGGCCTTCAACGTCGACAACGTTGCTAACAGTAATATTGCCCTCATCCGGAAATTTTTGGGCAAATTGCTGTGCCAATGCTGCCGCATTTGCGACAGTCCGATTCGCCAGGACAAGTTGCGCGGGTTTAGCCTGCATCAGCGGTAATAAGCCCCCACGCGCCGCGCCGCCAGCACCGAGCAACAAAATGCGTTTTCCTGCGATATTGATACCTGCATTTCGCACAATATCGGTCACTAAACCAACGCCGTCGGTGTTATCGCCAAATATTTCGCCATTCTTGAAACTGAGCGTATTGACAGCACCTGCTGCCAGCGCACGGGCCGTCAGGGTCGTTGCCAGTGCATAGGCTTCCAATTTAAATGGCAAGGTGACGTTAGCTCCTTTTCCGCCGTGCCGAACAAAGTCTTGGACCGCAGCAGCAAACCCATCCAGCGATACCAGTAAGCGAGCATAGTCGACATTTTGTTCAGTTTCAGCAGCAAAGCGGGTGTGAATTTCAGGTGACTTGCTATGGGAAATGGGATTGCCAATGACGACATAGCGATCAAGTCCAGTGAAAGAATCAGAAATCTGAGTTGACATAAGGATAGACATAAGTTGAGTTTTTGATGTTATTTTGGAATGCCGGGCAGCATTGTTCTGCCGATCTAAACAACGATCTCTGCCTGATTGGCAAAAATGAGGAGTGTGATGGTAAAAACGCCATTATTACTTATATCCCTATGATTAAATATGATTTCTAGTCCTTAAGTTAACTGCAAGCTGCCCCTCACGGGAGAAATCCAGCTTCACAATCAACCTCCCATACTGCACCCTGTGCCCCGGTGCGCATATTTTGGGGGAACTGGTCAACAGGGACTGCTTGTTCAATAATTCTCAGCGCCGCGGCATCCAAGCCGGAAACATGCGAGCTGCGCTACAATCTGTAGACCACCCATCTTTTAGATAAATACTGCCATCCTGATAAATCGGCACCGAAACTACCAGTTTTCCATACAATTTTGAGCCATTTTCATGCGGAAAATTGAGAGTTCCGAGACGTTCAACCCGGCCCACAAAAGCTTTGAATACATCGCGTATTCAACCCCGCGCGTGCTGGGGGTGATCTGAGTCTTCTTGGGACGTTTATTATAATCTTCAATGCTCTTAATTCCAGCTTCCTGACGTCGTAGTGCCTTAGTATTAGCCATGATATCGGTGCCTTCTTGCAGCTGGACCGCGTCGATTACTTTTTCTTGAGGCGTTAGTTCTGGTACTGAAAAAGTGGTTGCTTTTTGCACTTGCGATAGCATTTTCTGCTATTTTTTCTCTAATTCGGCAATCCGATACTGGGCTGAATTCAGATTATCCCCATCTTCTGCATCGCGTATATCAGGCAAAGGCGACTTGGCCCACCCGGCATTCGCGTTCCCACCGCCGTCCAGATTTACCTGCGCCAATGCATCGGCTTTCAACGGCATGTTTTCATGTTTGGCATTGACCAGAATAACTTCCAGCTCCGGATCGGTCGGCTTAAATTTGACAGATGGCGGCACATTAAAGCGAACCGCCAGTAAGCCGCCATGCGCCAGCACCGAAATTATATAAAATCTTATTTTGAGAAGTGATTTCACACGCAACAAGATGGGCCATTCAAGTCGTCATTAACAGTTTATGAATTGACGGCGACGGAAGTACTGTCTGCATCATTGCCAGCAATATCACTTAGCGGTTTATCGACACTGTCGACAGCAGCCTCAGCCTTAGCCTCGGCTTCTGACGGCTCTGGTGCTTCATGTGGCATGTGCATAGCGGCGTCAAGTTCTTCCGATACTTCATTATCTTCCAGAAAATCCAATTGACCGCCCTCAATCAATGTCGTGGCGGGCGTCAATATTTCTAGCAACCTTACTTCCAGACTCAAATCGACTTCATCCCAACGGATCAAATCGAGTTTGACTGACGCCCCGCGCGCAATTTTCTGCATGCCCGGCAACTTAATGACCAACGGGATATCGACCAGACGTAGAATTTCGTCTTTCAGCACCACAGCCTCGACATGCTTGGCGTGTTCCTGCCGCAGCCAGCGCAAGCACCAGTAACGTTCCATCGTTGACTGGAAATCGCTATATCCAGCATAAATTGCATCAAAAGCTGACACGATCGCAAACAAATCTGCATCACGCGGTTTAAACGGCGCGACCAGGGGCGCGGCGACGCCACCTTCAACACATGCCAAAATTTGCCATTGATTCACAAGGTCGGTATACCGACGTAGCGGCGAGGTGCTCCACGCATATTGATCCACGCCTAACCCTTGGTGGGGCGCAGGGTGCGTCACCATCCGCACTTGCATCTTTGTGGGCCCCGCACCGCTGCCACCACCTTGTGCGCGATAAATACCGGGCACGCCATGGTCAGCCATCAACTTGCCCCAGGTACTATTGGCAAAAATCATCAGCTCGGCCACGATTTTATCGAGCGGTGCGCCACGTTTACGGCGGGCAATCGTGACAACATCATCGTCAACGTAAAAATTGAAATCAACCCGATTATTCTGCTCAGGGCGCAAACCAAAACTTTCACGCTTAGCCATACGGCCTTGTTCCAATACTGTAATCCATTGCCAAAGAATAGCGATATCTGCTTTATGGGGATACTCACCCTCGCCACTAGCAAGATTTTCTTCGGTGACTAGCATATCGAGAGTGTTACCCCGCAAATTGGCCGAAATAGGGATAAGTTCGGTTTTGGTTTCTGTGCTGATCAAACGCCAGTCTTGTGGATCCAGCGTAGCGTATAACGACAATGCCGGACAATTTCTTCCCTGACCGAGTGAAAACGCCTGAACTAACGCATCGGGCAACATAGTAATTTTGTCACCGGGCATATACACGGTCGACATCCGCTGGCGAGCCATGGCATCGATGGCATCATCACGCTTGATCGCCAAACCCGGCGCAGCAATATGAATACCGATGCGGACATTACCATCCAGCAATGTCACGACCGATAACGCATCATCAATTTCCGTCGTGGTCACGTCATCAATTGAAAACGCCTGCACATCCACCAGCGGCAAACATGCCAGTGTCGGCACCACGGGAAGATTGATTGGCAGAAAACCGACGCCTTTTGGGAAAAACTCAAACAAAAATTTGGAAAAATGCAAATCTTTCGGGGAGGCGATACCGCCCGCTGCCAGCATCAAACGCTGCGGTGTAGTTTGCAGCGCATTGCACGCAGCATCCAAAGCTTTGTATTCAATGCTATTTTTATCCGGCTTAAAAAGCAGTTGCAGCGCCAATGGTTTCATCACACCGGGTAACTGATTAGCCTTCAACTGGTCGACATATTGCGCCTTTATCAACGCTTGCTGTTTCTTTTTTTCTAAACCGGCCAAGGCCGCCTTCAGCGCAGCTTCAGGCGCTGCTTTATAGCGTCCACGTCCTTTTTTGTAGAAATAAATCGGGGCCGAACGGAGACACATCAATAACCCAGCGGCCTCGGCAGGCACGGGCGCGTGTCCAAAATACTCAGTCCCCAACTCAGCAAATCCGAACTCTTCCTGACCAGCAACTTCCCATAGAAAATCGACATCGACTTCTTGCGCAACACTATATGCATCTTCTAACAGTTGTTGCGGGCTTGGAGCACCGTAATGCAACAACACGTCTTTTAACTTAACCTTGCTACGTTTTCCGGTTGACAGTTCGACCTGATAGGCTTCGCCTTGCTGCAACAAAACAGACCCTGCTTTAAAGTCGCCAGACTCTTCAAAAAATAGATTCATTAATTATTTTACTTATTGATTCCGAGTATTGCGGTAAAGGCTACTTTACACAACAAAAATATTAAAAAAAATAACTATACTAATCGGGCAGAAAATATACCACTCCCAGGAAATACCCACCGTTTTTGCGTAGGTCTCCTATTCATACGCTACACCACGCCAAATTAGTAGCGAAATCTATTTATAATTTTGACAACTAATGCGCATTTCTTTTTAATGCAGCAATTTCCGAAAAAAATACTTCGGTCACAAGCATCACACCGCTCTTGCGTCGAAAAGTCGAACGGCGGGCAAATAGCGGCATGGGCAATCGGCTCACCCCTGTCGCCGCACACATACGCCGTACCAGCGGATGCTCCTGATACAAACGTGCATATTGTAATTCGCCACGCTTCACCAGAGGATCGCAAAATAAGGTTGTACCTAATGATCGCTCACCCAAAGCACCAAAAAATGGCCATTCCGAAGCCGTCGCTGTAAACGGCAGAACAGTATGGCCCAATACTATCGGGCAGCCGTCGCAGCGTAGCAATACATCGCGCTCTTGTACTTGTCGGCGCTCTGGCAACGCTATCGCAGCAAATTCGTCTGCCAGACATAAAGCATACCGCTGATGCAAACGTTGTACCCGAAACTGCGCACTATGCGCGATCAATTTGACAGTCAGCGAAGCACGGTCTGTCAACCAATCACGGATGAATGGCGATGGATCGACGCCATTTGCGTGATCATGCCAATTGGCATAAGTGAACGAGCGCCCCATCAGCAACCTGCTGGAGACGCATCGAGATCCACGCCGCAAAAAGCCAACAAGGCATCGGCATACGTAGAAAACTCACTAATCCCATGGTAACTGCCCTCCATCACCAATTGCTGTGCGTGGGGATAGTGATCCATCATTTCATGCCAGTCTAGTACCTCATCACCCTTAGCGGCAATCAGGAAATAACGTTGCGGCTGCATAATACGAGCGATCACGAGCGCTTCCAGCTCGGCAATATATTCACGTTTAAATTCGAACCGCGCATCGGAATGATATTGGGTATGCATGCCGATATATTTTTCCAGGTCACACGGGGGCCTCACAGCAGGATTCAGTAGCGCCGCTCGGCAACCGATTTGCTCGGCCAACCAGGTCGCATAAAAGTCGCCGAGTGAGGAGCCAATGATCGTCAATTCAGCAAGATCAGTTTGTCCGATGCAAGTCTGCGCCAGTGCAATTGCAGCATGAGGGGAAGCCGGCAGTTGCGGACAAAGATAGGCGCTCTTTATCCCTAAACCGGTCAGCCGCTCGGCTAGCAAGCGTGCCTTAAAGGAAAGCGGAGATGAACGAAAACCGTGCAGATAAAGAATCATGGTTTTTCTAGAATTAACTCCGCTGAGACGGAAGTACCAGCCGAATTGATAACTAACAACGCATCCAGCAGTTTTTGATGCACCCCACCGAAACTACCATTGCTCATAATCAGCACCTGATCGCCAGATCGTGCAGCCTGTAAAACGGCGGCAATTAATTGGTCAAGCACATCATAAGCATGCGCCTTACCGCCTAGAGGTGCCAAGGTTTGGCCTAGGTCCCATCCTAAGGCTTCTTTCCCTTGTCCTTTGGCGCCATAGCCAAATACCAGATCAGCATCGATCAGGCTGGTGGGTAAGGCATCCTTCATTGCCCCCAGTTTCATCGTATTAGAGCGCGGCTCTAATACAGCCAAAATCCGGGCTTCACCAATTTTCTTGCGCAAACCGGCGATAGTCGTGGCAATCGCAGTGGGATGGTGTGCAAAATCGTCATAGACAGCAATCTGATTTACAGTTCCACGCAATTCCATACGCCGTTTGACATTCACAAACGTTCCTAGCGCCTTAATTGCCTGCGCGGAAGGGACATCGACATGATGCGCCGCCGCAATCGCAGCGAGGGCGTTCATACGGTTATGTTCGCCGGTGAGTGCCCATTCTACAGTCCCTTGGTTCCGACCATTTAACTGGACATCAAAGTTGCCATCAGCATGCGTCATCAAAGACCAGCCTTGCTGATATTGGTCTGCATCATCTGTTTGCATTTGTGGGTCTATTCCAAATAGCTCTTTATCGCTCCAGCATCCGCGTGCCAGCACCCGTTGCAACGCAGGTTCGCGTGCATTCACCACCAGCCGGCCAATGCCCGGCACATTGCGGACTAAGTGATGAAATTGAGTTTCAATCGCAGCAAGATCAGAAAAAATATCAGCGTGATCGTATTCAAGGTTGTTCAAAATTGCTGTTTTAGCGTGGTAGTGAACAAATTTGCTGCGTTTATCAAAAAATGCGGTGTCATACTCATCGGCTTCGATCACAAAGAACGGCGACGGCGAAACGGACGCATCACCGCCTTTGCCAGACAATCGCGCTGAGATGCCAAAGTTCATTGGGACCCCGCCAATCAGAAAACTGGGATCGTAACCTGCGTCTTCCAAAATCCACGCCAGCATCGCTGAAGTGGTAGTTTTGCCGTGTGTTCCAGCGACTGCCAATACCCATTTATCCGCCAATATATGCTCACCGATCCATTGTGGACCTGAGGTATACGGCAAACTGCGATTTAGAATTTCCTCGATCAATAGGTTGCCACGCGAGACCACGTTGCCGATCACGAATAAATCTGGCACCAGCGCAACTTGCTCAGCCCCAAAGCCCTGCACTAGCGCGATTCCTTGCGTTTCAAGTTGCGTGCTCATCGGCGGATAGACGTTGGCATCGCAGCCAGTGACTTTATGTCCTGCCTGCTTGGCCAAAACTGCCAAACCGCCCATAAAGGTGCCACAAATACCTAGGATATGGATATGCATTCTGAAGTATTAACATTCGTAAAAGAAAAATATAAGATATTATCCGACCAGCCCGCAACCCCAATAAAGTCCGCTAAATATTTCGCTGGGTATTTATTTCATAGCGATTATTTTGTAGCGAACAGGCTATATTATATTTGTCCCTATTTTCGACTCGGCGAATTGTTATACCAGCTCAAATTAGCAGAAAATTATTGTCTAATCTTAATCATGCTCACAAAAACTTCATTTGACGTAGCGCAATTACGCAAAAAAATTGCCACCGTCGCGGCGCGTATGATTGCCGAAGATGATACAGATTACGGCACGGCCAAACGAAAAGGAGCGCAACAAATCATTGGCAACCGCCGCCTTAGCGGTAACTTCGTACCAAATAATATTCAAATAGTGGAGGAAGTGCGTTTATATAACACGTTATTTTTTGCCGACACGAAACCGCCCAGACTTGTGCACTTACATCAACTAGCCGTCGAAATAATGACTGAAATGGCAACTTTTAATCCTTATCTGACCAGCGCGGTTTAGAATGGCACCTTCGGTGACCATGCCGACATCCATTTACAACTGTTCGTCGACAGTCCCAAAGAGGTAGAAATTTACTTACTCAATAAAAAGGTACAATTCGAAGTTTCTGACAACCATAACAACATTCGCTCGGTAAAACATAACCGTAACAGCGGTAGCGTCCTGATGGAAATCCTCAGTTTGATCTATAAATGTGAGGGTGTACATTTAGCGCTCTTTGAAACTACCACGTTACAGGGTAATTTCAAAGAGCGAAAAGGGTGTAGACCAAAGTGAAAAACGGCAGCATGGAGAGCGTGCAAATCTCGCCGCAGCATGTTTGCTGCTGATAAATCAACCTCAACCGCAAGAGGAGTAATTAAGCCGCATGAAGCAAAAATTATTCATATATATCCCAATTGCGGTCCTATTTTGCGCTATCGGCTTCTATTTTAACCAACAACGGTTATCACCCTCGACCTCGGAAGGACTCGCCGTAGCGAATCTGCTCGCACAATCCATGGTTGAAACCACTGGCAAGCAACAACTCTTGTCACAATGGAAATGAAAATCTTTCGTTGTTAACTTCTTGGCAACCTAGTGCGGTCCTTGCGTAGAAGCAATGCCAGAATTGAATGCTTTAAGCGCAGAACTGGTTGAAAAGGATATCCATGGCATCGGCATTGACTCCCAAGAGAACATCGCAAAATTTGCCGAAAAATATAAGATTACGTACCTTCTCTACGTCGCTGGCATCAACGGTACATCACTTTTGCGCCAATTCGGCAATGACGCTGGCAGCTTACCGTTTACCGTCCTATTCGGTGCCGATGGAAAAGTAAAAAAGATGTATCTTGTAGGCTTTAAATTTGATGCATTGGGGAAAAATTTGGCTTTTTTGATAACTTAATCGAACTTTTCTAATTGCAATTAAATTCGCATTCACATAACCGACATCCGCACCCTAAAGTATGAGTAAAAATGTAAGCAAAATCAAATTCCTCTTGCCAGTTAAAGCCATTTGACGGCAAAATGCGCCCATCGTCGGCAAAAAAGGCACCATTTCATGGCAAAAAATATACTTCTTCTCAATGGCCCTAACCTAAATTTACTAGGCACACGTGAGCCAGAAGTCTACGGGTCGACCACACTGGCAGATATTGTAATGGCAGCGCAAACGCAAGCGGAGGCGGCAGGCGTTCGGCTAGTGCATTTTCAGAGCAACCATGAAGGTGCGCTGA
>JACMQE010000055.1 GCA_014377145.1 Glaciimonas sp.
GCTTGCCGCGAACTGGTTGATGGGCGATTTTTCTTCGACACTTAATCGTGAGGGTGTCGATATTAACGCAGCGCCGGTCAACCCAACCCAATTCGTACTACTACTACAGCGAATCGCCGATGGCACTATTTCTAACAAAATAGCGAAAGAAGTATTTGCCGCGATGTGGGATACAAAAGCTGTGCAAGATACGCTAGCTGACGAGATTATCGACAGCAAAGGACTGAAACAGATTTCAGACAGCGGAGCATTGGAAAAAATCGTCGATGAGGTGCTAGCTGCCAACGTCAAATCTGTCGAAGAGTTTCGCGCAGGTAAAGAGAAGGCCTTTAATGCCTTAATTGGTCAAGCCATGAAAGTTAGCAAAGGCAAAGCAAATCCTGCACAATTGACAGAGCTGCTGAAGCAAAAATTGAATACTTAGAGGATAGGTCTGGCTGCGTAACGGAAAAATATAGGACGTAAAAAATATTACTTATGACTTGTTTTGTCCGACGGATGCTAATGACAATTCCAATTTAGTCCTTCAGCGTTGAATACACTCAGGACTCACGCAAAATTTACCTAGCAACGGGCTTACCAAAATCTGCTGACGAAGGCAGTACGCTAATACGGTTAGGAAGACAACACTGCTGGGACGATTTGCTTAAGTCCGACACTATTGAATGCTGACAGCCGCATGATTGCGCATCAGATCACGGTGGCGTATTAACGTATGTAATTGACATTTTTCTCTGCAGTCAATGGTGCAGGAATCTCTCGCTGAGCCTGCCGGTATTGCTATATTCAACGATGGATTGATTTTCACATTCCGGGATCCGACGATTTGAACTGGTCATCCTTCCGGCGCCATTCTTGCTTGCATCAATCTCACTACAAGCCGAAAGTGGAAAACACAATAAATAATACTGGAACAACAGCCCCCAAAGTAAGTTTGTAGGATATGTCAAGCATCATATCAAACGCGTTATTAATTATTTTTATACTAACTTTCGTACATGGCAATTCAACCAGTCTCACTTCACACCGTAGCGTGCCCGATAAGCTGCCACAGCATCTTTATATTGCGCCAAATGCGGATTCGCCTCGCTAGCCGAAATATACGTTAATAAATCGTTCAGATTACCTATTGAAATCACTGGCAATCCGAACTCAAGCTCCACCTCCTCTAATGCTGATCGGGCAGAAAGTGCGTCATCCTTGCCCGACCGCTCCATCCGATCTAGCGCAATCAACACTGCACAGGGCATGCCGCCGGCAGCGCGGATCATGGTCACTGATTCCCGTACAGAAGTGCCCGCCGAAATCACGTCATCGATAATCACTACCTTGCCCTGCAGCTTGGCACCAACAATGGTGCCGCCTTCACCGTGATCCTTCGCTTCTTTACGGTTATACGCAAACGCCACATTTCGGCCCTTGGCAGCTATCGCCATCGCCGTTGCGGAGGCCAATGTGATGCCTTTGTAAGCAGGTCCGAATAGCATGTCGAATTTGACGCCCGAGTCCATTAAAGTGCGCGCATAAAACTGCGACAACTGCGCCAGCGTTGCCCCCTCATTAAACAATCCAGCGTTGAAAAAGTAAGGCGAGGTACGCCCGGCTTTAGTCACGAATTCGCCGAAGCGTAGGACACCGGAAGCAACAGAAAATGCAATAAATTCTTGACGTAAATCGTTCAAGATAGTCTCCAGAAGACAAATGTATGCGTTATCAAAATAAATATTTCTATGAGTTATTTCATTTTTATACTAAAAATAACATATCACCACCATTTTAAATGGCGGCAGGACTTACGCAAAATTGTTCCAGCAATGGGCTTACCAAAATCTGCCGACGAAAATAGTATGCTAGGAAGAACAGCGGGATGCAACCCGACGGCCATTCTTCGGTACACTTACGCCTATGCCGTTTTCCTCTCCCCCCGAAATTATTCAGCGTGGCATTGGGCAATACCACGTCAGCTTTGATGCCATGCGCGCCTTTACCGATGCACGCACTCCCGACACGCACGATCAGTTATGGATAGTGGAACACCCACCCGTGTTCACGCTCGGGCTTGCCGCTGATCCTAGCCATGTGCTGGCACCGCACGAGATTCCGGTGATACAGACGGATCGGGGCGGTGAAGTTACGTACCATGGCCCTGGTCAGGTTGTCATTTATTTGCTGCTAGACCTGTGCCGTAAACGTACCGAAAATCGTTTATTTGCCCGCGAATTTGTGCATAATATTGAACAAGCAGTAATCGAGACGCTTGCAGCGTATAATCTTGCCGGAGAGCGCAAACTTGGAGCACCCGGTATTTACATCGCAGTAGGTCCTTGGCAAGGTGCCAAGATCGCGGCACTCGGCTTGAAAATTCGTGCTAGCGGTTGCACATATCATGGTGTTTCGCTCAATGTTGCAATGGACTTAGGACCATTTTCCTGGATCAATCCTTGTGGTTATGCAGGCTTGATCACTGTCGATATGAAAACGCTAGGCGTTAATACGGCGTTGCCCGCCGTGCAACTAACACTCGCGCGCACATTGATTGGATGCCTCAGTTGATGCTTCACCACCAAACATTGCTTACACTATGACCATCGAAACCACTCTGCTGCACTCTGTTGAATCCACCGCTCCCGCATTGTACAACCCACTAGAGAAACAAAAAGGGGCCAGTAAGACCGCACGTATTCCGATTAAAATTATTCCGTTTGAACGCCTGAAGAAACCGGACTGGATCCGCGTCAAAGCCGCATCACCCACTACCCGCTTCTACGAAATCAAAGATATTCTGCGCGCCAATAGTCTAGTCACCGTCTGTGAAGAAGCCAGCTGTCCTAACATTGGTGAATGCTTCGGCAAAGGCACCGCGACCTTCATGATCATGGGCGACAAATGCACCCGTCGCTGCCCCTTTTGCGACGTCGGGCATGGCCGGCCAGATCCGCTGGATGTCAACGAGCCAGAGAATTTGGCAAAAACCATTGCTGAACTGCGTCTGAGTTATGTCGTCATCACCAGCGTGGATCGCGACGATTTGCGCGATGGCGGCGCCGGACATTTTGCTGAATGCATCCGTCAAGTGCGTGAACTATCGCCGAACACCCGGATCGAGATCTTGACACCAGATTTTCGTGGCCGCATGGACCGCGCACTCGAAATCCTCAATGTTGCACCACCAGACGTGATGAACCACAATCTAGAAACCGCACCGCACCTCTACAAAGAAGCCCGCCCGGGTTCGGATTATGCATACTCGCTAAATCTGCTTAAACGTTTTAAAGCGCTACACCCACGTGTGCCGACCAAATCCGGTATCATGGTCGGCCTGGGTGAAACTGATGAAGAAGTATTACAGGTAATGCGTGACTTACGCGCGCATGACGTAGACATGCTAACCATCGGCCAGTACCTGATGCCAAGTCGCAACCATTTGCCTGTGCGGCGCTACGTGCACCCGGACACCTTTAAGATGTACGAAGAAGAAGCCTATAAAATGGGCTTTGCCCACGCTGCGGTCGGGGCGATGGTGCGCAGTTCGTATCATGCTGATGCACAGGCAAAGGGTGTGTTAGCGGCAAGTAATAAAGTAAAGAGTGATATTCCGCTAAGCGCATAAAATCCAAGGCGCCATGTTGATGGTGGGCTAATGAGGATATTCTGGCTGGAATAAAGAAAGATTACGATATTTACAAGCTGAGAGTTTGGCAAGAAGGTAGATAAAAAAGTGCTGTTAGCGCTTTTTTAAGAATATTACTTAAAATCTGAGCAGTATATGAGAATAAACAGCGCAAGAGTAAATCAGGGTTATTACGAATTTCTTTCCGAAAAATATCGCTCTATGAATTCAAGTTTTTTCTTATCACCCCCATTGTCACCGCTAAAGCTTGGCGCGAGATGAGCACATTACGCTCGCCATCGCGGGTCCTTTTCTCCAACAAATGAATCACGGAATAAACCTCATAAATTTAATCGCTTTCTTCCTCACTCAGGTCCATTTAATACGATTGGCGAATAGACTTGAGAGTTTACTTTAGGTGAGGTACTTGCTCGGATGCAAATGCGTGGGGACTTGAAGCGGATATAGTCATGATAGATTCCTATTGATTTCATTGATAATGGCACCTATTGAAGAAGTGACCAGGTACTTCAACACCGCCCTAGACGGTTCCCGGTTTTCCCCTTGTGGGCCTTGTATGACTACGCAAGACCTGTCCATAGTTAATCTATGGACGTAAAAAACCACGAATATCGCGTGGGGCGTACCGCTAGTGGAAGGTGTGTTGAGCACCTAGCGGCAATACTAGCATGTATACCAATCACACTGCATCGAATATAGACAACTGTCATCGTCGCAATCTGCTTCAGCATTAAGTTAACAAATTTCGATCCAGAGGATGAATTTCGATATTTTTTAATGCATCCGGCATGAACAAAATTGGTTATGCGCATTTAATTGCTGTTTTAGACTTAAGAGTCAGTCCGTCCTTACAGACGCTAATCAGTCTGCAAGCGAAGAAGGGTCGCCATTGACGTGGTAGCCTATCCACTTCTTGGGACAATATGCGTTCACGACCAAAACAACTCAATGAATTTGGATGCCTTGCTTGTAAACAACTTTTTACTAAAAGTCCTAAAGATGTCCAAATTTTCTGGCCTTGAATTTAGCACAATCCTAAATTCGATGTAGAATCAGATGTCGTCCAATAATAAAAACACTTACATAAATGCTATTTATGCATGATTACGAGAGCTATAAAATGATAAAGTGTGAGGCGCTACTCATCAGAGTAGCCGACCAAACGATGCGACCAGCGATACGTTCTTTAGTTTACTAAACAGTAGGCCATTAGGGCAGTTGAAACGAATGCAAGCAGTTCGATACCTTATAAGAAGCAAGAAGCGAAAAATGAATTTTTTCGAAAAGCTTTTAAGTGGTCCTCATGGCGGAGGTCATGTTATTCAAAGCCGAGATAAACATGGTGAAAGTCACGGAGGTGGTGGTAGCGGCAACGGAAGTGGGCATAGAGGTGGACACGGCGATAAATACCGAAGCGATTTATCACAGAATCAAGGTAACACTTGGAGGTAATCGTCGAAGTCGCCACCTATAGCGTCATCTCGCGGCAACGTCTGTACGGCATGTAATACACAAAATGATCGGAACGCCCGTTTCTGTCATCAGTTTGGCATAACTTTTTTGCCAACGGTTTGCGCTGGGTGCAATGCACAGATAACCGCCGGCATGAAATTTTTTGGTCAATACAACAAGGTTCGTTGAACGTCGATATTGATATGTAGTATCAAATTTGATCTGACGCTGACATTAAGGCTGTGCCAAACGAGGAGTACCGAGTTGATAGAGATCAAATCTTTACTAAACCAGTAGCGCATGTCGCCAAGCACGACTTAACTTAACTCGCTACGGGTAGAGACCAGACAGTACATGTTTGACCGGTACCGCATATTACCAATAGTCTCTTACCACTCGGCTAAGCCATTACCCGAAAACGAGTGCCAATTCCTGGCGACGCTGCATCAGCATCTTATGAACAGCTTCAGCATTGCACCCATCTATTTCTTGATCGTTAGCCTTATGGGCTTGAAGCGGTCGCTATACTGAACACAGCAATGCGGGAAACTGAGAAAGACGAAGGTTTTCGGCTTTCTCGTCTCACTCTCTTAACATCTTTGCGTGATGTATCGTCCAAATGCAATAAGTCACGTTTTGTCAGGGTGAAGTGCCAAATGGCTTGATTATGATCATTGATCTTCCCAGCCCTGCCCGACCTTCTGCATCGGACACCGATGAGATCTCGCTACTTCCATGTAAAAGGCTTCCCGCACGAATCGATGGAAAGGAAGCGTAGCACGATAAAATCAACACACTGAGTAACTGAATTGGACCTGACAGACGCCTACGTCAATGCGTGTCACCGTCAGATCAGGTCGTGACTACTGTAATGTATACGTAGAACGTATCTTTGTGATTTTCAGACAACCGGATGTTTACATTCCCTTACGATAAGATGTCGACAGAAACTAGCAAAGCTCCCCAATACCAGTGTTCTACTCGCTGTTAACATTGCTAACGTCGTATTCACGCATGCGCATGCGAACGAGGTTGTCAATGCCAGCGAAAATCAGCATTCCGTCTCGTCGATTGTCTGTGTACAACACGTTGAAAATAGCCCATATAAATTAATACCAAAAAATAAGCAGAGTTTCAATGAGCATCTCACTAATCAATATCATCTGGTTTGCCTTTCCTGCCTTCGCCGTGATACTTGGCGGCGCTGTTTCAATGGTGTTCCTTAAAGGGCCGGGCACTCGCATTGCGATCCAACATTTTTCCGCTGGCGTAATTTTTGCTGCGCTTGCAACGGAACTATTACCGGATGTAATGCATAGAAATATGCCAATTATTGCAGTGATCGGTTTTTCCGTTGGTGTTGCTGTCATGCTTAGCATAAAGTATCTCACCGAGCGCATATCCTCAAAAACTGAAGGTGATCAGGTTGCGAGCGACGGACAGCCCATTGGTGCGTTGATCGGAGTCGTGTTGACGTCTCTTTGGTGTCCATACAGATTTTGGACGCTATATTGGCCTTTGGGATAGCGGCATTACTTTATTTGGTGGTTGAGGAATTGTTGGTTGACGCTCACGAAATACCTGAACAACCCATCCAGAAAGCGATGGTTTTTATAGGGTTCATCATATTACTGGTGATCGAAATGTTTATTTGAACATTTTTATGTGATTCAAATTAGAGCGTATCGATAGAGGACGTAGCGGCGGGGATAATCGGCTGTTTATTGAAAAGCGGGTATTTGTCGATACCCGTACGGGAAGTCCGTATTCTGACTTGTCGAGTATACGCTGCTTGAATATATTGGCGGCAAAAATACCAAGGCGGGTATTTTGCCAAATGACTAGCGTTTTCTCATTTTACGATATCGCACAAGCTGGGATTCTGGGAGACAATCGTGTTAGATACTTAGAACAGCGTTGCCCATTAAAAAAGCTCATAGAAATTTCCCTGCGCCTTTTTGTTAAACATTATGCGGATCAGGTTGCCAGCGCCTTTTCGAGTAACTGATGCAATTCAGTAAAAGCTGGTTCACCCACATAACGTTTAATGATATTGCCTTGTTTGTCGATAACAAAGGTGGTCGGAGTCAGCTTTACATCACCAAACGATTGCGCAAGTTTATCGTTAGTATCGAGTACCACCTGGAACGGTAAGCCGCGTGTCTGCACAAAATTAAGCACATAGTTAGGCGGATCGTAGCCCATCGCGACCGCTATAAAATCCAGGCCCCGTGCTTTATATTTGTTGTAAGTTTCAATCATTTTCGGCATTTCACCAACGCAGGTTGTACAGCTGGTGGCCCAAAAATTCACCATGACGACCTTACCGCGGAGGCTGTTGAGTGAAACCTTTTCACCTTGAAGATTGGCGAAACTGACGTCCGGCGCGGGAGTTTTATGAGACAGCGACAACATTACAAGCGCGCCGACCGCCAACGTAGCAATCACAGCTTTGAACTTTACCAAAAATTGCTTGGGCGCTGCGGGATTTGCTTGAGTTTGCATCAAAATATCCAATATAGGCCAGGCCAAAAAAGACTCATTATAGTCATCTGTCTATGACTTTCCTGAATCCTGCAAAAATACTAATAATAACTATTCGTATTACACGTACTTCGAATTGTGGCTTGATGATCGAAAAAATAGCCCCCGAATATATTATTCTGCGGCTATTTTTATATCGAGAAAGACGAAAAAAGTGAAGTTGGATCTCTTTTGCATTAGCCATCCATTTGAACGATATATTTTTCTCAGCTTGATTTTCGCGCTGTAAATTGCTAATTACTCTCTTATTGTCGTGGTGCGGTCGATAATTGCGTCAACTCGTTTTCAGTCATGTAATCAAATACCTTGACGACTTTTTGCACGCCACTGATGCCGGCTGCGATCTCTGCGGTCCGACTAGCTTCAAGTTCTGTAACGCATCCCATCAAGTAAACATTTCCGCGTTCTGTGACAACTTTTACTGCGTTGCCAAAAACACCTTTGGCCTCTAACAGCGAAGCCTTGACTTTGCTGGTGATGAACGTATCGTTAAAGCGTTGCGAGAAGCTCGAAGGATCGCCAACAGCTAGTTCATTCACCACCGTACGTACACCTTCGATTAATTTAGCTTCCCGTTCGGCCGCAGTTTTAGCCGCTTCGTCTCGGACTTCACCGGTCAGGAGAACTTTACGATTAAAGCTGGTGACATTGATATGACTTGGACTGCCAACCACGCCAGGAATCCGTGCTTCGCCTTTAATAGCAATGGTTTTATCATCTGTTTGTGCACCCAATGTACGACGATCAATTGCTGCCAATCCACCCACCACCGCACCGCCTAACATCAGTCCTACGCATCCTTGCAAGCTCAATACTACCAAAGCGCATAAGGTTACAGTCGCAAATGGACATCCCAATATATTCCAACGACTTTGCATTTTAATCATTCACATCTCCTCCAAATAAAGCGACATCGATGCCGTCGCATAAGCAGTGAATCGCCAGCAAGTGCACTTCCTGAATCCGCGCAGTGCGGTCATGTGGCACGCAAATATG
Organism: Glaciimonas sp.; assembly: GCA_014377145.1. Next base: position 8,624 of record JACMQE010000055.1, read on the forward strand.
TACGTCTGCATCGGTTAACCGTTGATTCATCGCGCCACCGCCCTTGCCGGTCAGCGCGACTACGCGCATATTACGTTCTAGTGCGACATCAATCGCCGCCAGAATGTTTGCCGAATTACCGGACGTGGTAAATGCTAGCAACACGTCGCCTGCTTGCCCAAACGCTTGTACCTGTTTGGAGAAAATTTCGTTGTAATTATAGTCGTTTGCGATGGCGGTAATGATTGAGGTGTCAGTGGTCAGCGCCATGGCTGGCAATGGTAACCGCTCGCGTTCAAATCGACCGACTAGTTCAGCAGCAAAATGTTGACTATCGGCAGCAGAACCGCCGTTGCCGCAACAAAGGATTTTATTACCATTCGACAGCGCAGAAAACATTAGTTCCAATGCCGCTGCAATGGGTTTGACTAATTCTGCTGCAGCGTTGGATTTGAGTTCGGCACTTTCTTGAAAATGCGCCAGGATACGTTGATTGATCATGATGGACTATCTATATAAGATTTAAAGAGGGTAGCAGATTGCCCTGCGTGTGGTCGATTTTGGTGCGTCGCTAAAACATTGCTTGAATAAGGTCACCACAATAAGTTCACACATGCGCAGTATCGCAAACATCAGGCATCGAAAGCATTTTGTATCCATTCGGTAATATCTCCGTCAATCGCGGCCAAGTCGGAACGGCAAGCGGGTGGTTGCCGTTAACGCTGAAATATGTGCAGGATATCAAACA
>JACMQE010000056.1 GCA_014377145.1 Glaciimonas sp.
GGTGCAACGCCGGAAGGCAGCGTCGCGGCGCCCACCGGTGTGTTGGTCAGGCTGGGTCCAAAAGGCGCATTTTTCAGCGCAGACCAATTGATCCCCTGTTGGTATTGATCGTTGAGCTGAACTTCCACGACGGTCGCTTCGATTAATACCTGTCGCTTGGAACTTGACAGCACCAGATCGAGGAACTCCTGGATTTTATCGTGTTGACGGCCTGTGGCACGCACCGCAATCAATCCCGTTTCAGCGTTGACTATGACGGAGGCTGCTTCGCGAAAGATACTTCGACGCGCACTTGTGCCGCTGCCGGCACTGGAACTTGCGTTGGCCGACGCGATCGCAGCGCCACCTCCCTTGACCGTCGTCGCTGTGGCACCTGGGGAGTTCTGACTGCCTGTCGTGCCAACAGAGGCTTCCGCCGCAGAGTCCGGGAAAATTTTGTCGGTTTCCCTGAGTATGTCCTTGATGTTTTGTACCAGGGTCTCCCAAAAATTGTTATTCGATACATTTGAAACGGATGTAGTGGAATTATTGTTGCCGGCGCCACTGACCGTAGCACTGCCGCCAGTGGTTGATATTTGCGTGGCGATGCTAACGTTGCTGGTGGTGTTGCGAGCAATATTGACGTAATCGATTTTGTAATTACGCAAGACCGGCGAGTCGGGTAATACGATGAGATTTGGGCCGTCGAGTTCATAGCGCATATCCACCTGCTTGGCAATGCGATTTAACAGTTGCGGCAAGGTTTGGTTCAACGCATTGAGCGTGACATAGCCGTCGATATTGTGATGAATATCGACGTTCAGTTTTGCGTCGCGTGCCAGCGCGAACAGCAATGATTGCACTGCCACTTTGTAGACCGTTACGCTATAGGTTTCAACCTTCGGCCTGGGTTTCGGCGGAAGCAGCGTCGCGCTTTGTTGCACAGCTTCCGGAATGTTCGCGACAGGTCGAAGTACTTCGCGGATATGAGAAGTAGATGTGGCGATCGGTTTTGTAGTACAGGCTGTTAAAAGCATGCACAGACAAAGAGGGATGGCAGCTTTAATCATTAACATTTACCCAATCGAAAACCTCGCAAAATATTGCGACTAAATAATTTTAAGTTAAAAACCGCGTTTCAACTAATTATCAATTGGGGTGTTGTGTGTTCGATATCCCGATGGCGTTCTTCAAGACCAGAGGTCATTACTGCGTGATCGTTCGATTTCTTCTCGAATGCCCCGTATGGTACGCAACTGCGGCCGGTACCCCCATTTTTTTGAGAGGTCCGTCAACGCTGTCAGCGCGTCAGCGCGTGTTGCGTAATAACCATAGACGATACCGAACCGTGGTACGGCAGAAATGCGGGTCGGATAAATATGTACCTGCTCAATGCCAATTTGATCTCGTGTTTTTTGCAAAAACTGCTCAAGCTGGGGACGGTCGCCGACAGCAATCAACGTAAGCTGAACGGTATAGTATTCCTGCGCTTCAGTTGACAACCATGCCTTCGTCGCATTCAAGCGCTGTTGAATCGTATCGGACGGTAAGGGGCCAGATAATTTCGGTAGTTTGATTTCGTCGATAGATGATGGCGTTTTATTTTCTATTTGGGCACTTGCAGTCGGTGTGATTTTATCTTTTGAAAGTGCTGCTTCCGGTTTGGAAATGCCAAGGGGGGCAACCGCGGTTGCAACGATAGGTGCCGCTGGTTGCAGGCCTATGATGGCAGGGCGAAAATTTTTCCAGCCGATTGCGAAAAACAGAATCAAGCCAGTCAGCATTAATAGGGACAACACGACCATAATTTTTCTATGTCGTGCCGCGGTAGCGGTGTTGGAAAATTCACTGTCTCGAATCGCCTGCCTTACATGTTTGGGCTGAATGAAATGCGTGTCGTCCGCAAAAGCGGCGAGCAACGATTTGTCCGCCAGGATGCTGATACGCCGGACAATTCCTTCAGATACCTTACCAATTAATCTGATGGCTCCCCGACTAAAAATATCGGGGCCGTGATAGCCGGCTGCGCGCATGCGGAACATTAAAAATTCCGGGATGACTTTCAACGGTAACGGAGGAACTTTAAAACTATGGGTAATACGCTCTTTAAGTTGTCGCATGCCGGGCAAACTCAGACTTTCATCCAGCTCCGGTTGACCGAAAAGGACAATTTGTAAAAGCTTGTGATGTGCCGTTTCAAGATTGGAAAACAAGCGGATTTCCTCAAGCGTATTCAGTGGCATTGCCTGGGCTTCCTCAATCAGCAATACAACCTGCTTGCCTGCGACGTGCTTGGCAATAAGATCGTTTTGCAGCAGTCGAATGACTTCGTCTGCGCGTTTGCCGCCCGTGGCAAGATCGAGTTCGCCGGCAATTGCATAAATGACTTCATCCCGGTTAAGGGTCGGATTGACTAAATAGATGACTTCGATATTCGGCGGTAGCATGCTCTCCAGCATCCGGCATAACATGGTTTTCCCGCTTCCTACTTCTCCGGTTACTTTAATAATGCCTTCACCGTGCATGACTGCATATATCAAGGCGTCGAGGATGGCGCCGCGACTGCTGCCGTCATAGAAAAAAGCGGGGTTGGGCGTGATGCCAAACGGGGATTGATTCAGGCCGAAATGGGATAGATACATGAACGATTATTTTTGCTTTCCAAAGACGATTATAAAAATCAGCGATCAAGGATATTGTGCGAAATTGCCAAGAATTGCTTCGTCATAATCAGGCAATGCAATTCATGTATGCCTGTTCGAGCGTTTCGGCCCCATAGTGTTGCCGGCATTCTTCCGGAGAGCCGATAAAACGAAGTTGACCGTTATGAAGAATGGCCATGCGATCGCAAATTTCATCGACGTCGGCCAAGGCATGCGAACTGAAAAAAAGTGTGCGGTTCATCGCGCGTAATTTTTTCAAATGTGTTTTTAGCAACGCCCGCGCTTTGGGATCAAGTCCGCTCATCGGTTCATCTAATACATAGAGATTTTTGTCAGTCAAAAAACTGGCTGCCAACCCAAGTTTTTGCGTCATTCCCTTGGAATATGCCCGCACTGGACGATCCAACCCCGAAGGGTCGAGATCCAGAGAATGAAGCATCGTTTCGGCCTTATCCCGAGCATAGGATATGCCTTGCAGTGTCAACATGTATTTCA
>JACMQE010000057.1 GCA_014377145.1 Glaciimonas sp.
GCTTATTACAAGGATGATGGTCCCGGTGATGACATTCCGTCCAGGTTAGAAAGTGTGGCCGATGCGGTGCCTACGATTGAGCCTTATTCCCGCAAGGGTAATAAGCCCTACGTCATGTTTGGAAAAACATATACGTCATTAACTGATAAACAACCATTTATCCAACGCGGGATTGGCAGCTTGTATGGTAGAAAATTCTACAAACAGCGCACCTCCTCTGGCGAGCCGTATAACATGTATAAAATGAATGTGGCGCATCCGACCTTGCCGATTCCGTCTTATGCCCGTGTAAAAAATCTAAAGAACGGCAAGCAAATAATTGTACGAATTAATGATCGTGGTCCTTTTCATTCGAGCCGCATTATTGATGTGTCCTATACCCCACCGCATTGAAGCTAGGCTATCTGGGAAGTGGAAGTGGTCAGCTTGAAGTGCAGCGTCTGCTGCCCACCGACATCCTCATCCTGAGCAATCGAATGCGGGGCAATACTTCTGAGACAATGCTATATAAGCGTTCTTGGACACCTCTCCTGAGCCAATCTCACGTCAAAGTCTAGTGTAAGCCCGCTACAACACGCAATGCAAAACAATATCCTGTCTTTCCCAGACATTTCTTGCAGCATTGATAAAGCCGATTTCGTGATTATAATGCTAGTTTTTTGCCTTTCCATCTCACCAAAAAAGTTATTAAAAAGTAATTTTTTTGTAATCAGTGCTTGTCTTGATACCAACCACGCTGTTCAGGTCATCAAAACATCATCCAGTCTTCATACGCATGACACATTCAGTGATACTTATGCCATTCATGGTGCACATGTTTTTGAGGTAGCACGCGTCATTAACGAAATGGTGTTTGCAATATTATTTGTCATAGCGGTAGATTTGGCCCCCTTTGCTGCATGCTAGCGTTGTTTGTTGCCACGGCCGGGACTTTGTCAAAATTATTTCTGATGCCGTTGAATTCCTCGGCCCACAGCTTGTTGAGAGCATTCGCGCCACCGGTGCGCATGGACTTAAAGAGATCATATTCGGTGTGTTGCCACAGGTCATGCACTTTGAATTTCGTACGTCCTGTATCGCTTCAAAACAAACGTGCATTCCGCAGCAGTAGCCAGCATGGTCGGCGCTGTTAGTATCGAAGTGATTCTGTGGGAAGTTATTCGTAGCTTTAAATATGCGCAGACAGGTGAATTTTGGATCATCACATCAGTAGAAATTATTTACTTAGAGGGGTAAAAAGGCTATTTCTATATCGAAGAAATACGGTAAATTATCATCTATTCCAACCGCAACCGAAGGCCAATACTTATATACTTACTAATCAGCAACAAGACCTTCCCACGCCGCATTTATCCACCGATCTGACGATGCTTACTGCCCGCGACGGTGCAGAAATCTCGGTTTCATTGCATGGTGCTCAAATTTGTTCCTGGTGTACTGCGGATGGCGTTGAACGCTTATTCTTGAGCGCACTAACCAAGTAGGATGACATCAGTGCGATTCGCGGCGGTATTCCAGTGATATTTCCCAAATTTGCTGGCCGTGGTCAATTGCCCAAGCATGGTTTCGCGCGCCATGCACAGTGGACGCTGATCGCGTCGGAGATGCGTAAAAATGGTGAGAGATTTATGCACCTCAAGCTGCGTAATTCAGCCAAATCGTGGCAACAGTTTGCGTATAATTCCAAATTTGATTTACATGTCGTTTTTCCTGAATTGTCTTTACAGACAACGTTGTTTGTCACAAATACAGATGCGGAAGCATTCGATTTTACCCTTGCGCTACATACCTATTTATCAACTTAGATTGCGCAAGCCTCGATCGGTGGATTAGCCGAAAGTCGGTTCGAGAATAGCCTGAGAAATGGCGACCTGGAGGTTGACCGCCATGGCCTACTCCGCATTAATAAAAAAGTTGACATTCTTTTTTTTCAAGTAGTTGCGCCGGTTGTTTTGGACACTGAGAACAGCACAATGTCATTACAACAAGTTGGCTTTCCCGATGTCGTGGTCTGGAATCCTTGGATACAAGGAAGTGCGAATATTGCAGATCTTGAAGATAATGCTTATCAGCACTTTGTTTGCATTGAATCAGCCATGATTGAAAAGCCTGTGACGCTTGGTGCCGGTGCGCAATAGCAAAGACAACAGCATCTTGCGGTACACGCCATTTTATAAAGTTGGTGCAACCCGCTGAAAAATGCTCAGGAATTGTTGGCAAAAAATGGCAATGGGTCCCCTGTTGTCGATTTGCGTGACGCCGTCTGTTTCTTCAGGATTAAATTCTGCGCTTCGTAGCAAACGGTTTTCCAACGTGGCACTAGTTTCGCATTGCCGGCTAGCAATCTGTTGCCTAATGCGTTCAGGGTCGGCAGATATCCAGATGACTTGTGGATTTTGAAATGACTGACGTAAATGCGGTATGTATTCACACGATCCATTGACGGCGACATAGTAACCTGCTTTCAACGCGGCTTCAATGCTACGACTGATCCTGTAATGGGTGTCATGAGCTTGCCACCGCATACTGAAATGACCGGGTTCAGCACATATGGAGAAGGCCTCCGGCTTCAGCGTTTTGTGCGTTTTACTTGCATGTCCCGGACGGGTGACACTGCGTCTGGCAAAGACGATGCCGGGATTGTCTTTGCCAGACGCAGTGTCACCCATTGCAATAGCGCATCTTTGCCGACTCCTGAGTGTCCCACCACAAAAAATAATCGTCCCGCCAAGGGAAAGTACGACGCTTCCTTGCAAGGGAACATTGTCTGGTTTGAAAAGGGGAAATGCTGCCATACGGTCATCTGCACCCCTGGCGCTGACTCTTTAAAAATAGTCAGGCCATCGATCGTCAATAGCATTGTCAAAGCGCATGCGAAGCACGATTCAGCAGCAGCGCGCATCGCTATGACGGCATCGATTAGGTCATATGAAAGTAGTATTCCTCTTCGGTGTACGGATAAGCCCGACGCCACGAGGAGTTTTTCCTGACGCCGGGTTAAGTTCACCTTGCGGCGCTTAGATAACTCTGCCGCAGATAGCGCTGCGCGTAGCAGATCAAAATAACGCACACAGCGCATCGCCAAGGCACTGATCTGACTTTTACTAGTGTGATCGGTTGTTTGCAGCGCTAAAAAATTCTCTAATGGATGGATACCAACTTTCTTTATTTCCAGCGAATTTTGTAGGCTTGAAAAAGCTTGTATCATCGTCACAAGATCGTTTTCCGAAAAGTCTTCCGCCAATCGAAACAGTGCTTTAAGCGTGGCGTGAAATCTATATTGGCGAGCATCTGTAGTGAGCTGCTGGAGGGCTGTCGGTGATAAATCTACGATGCTTACTTGCTGAATTGCAGCATCGGTTGCGGCATCCCGGCCCAACCAATGGCTGTCAGCAGTCCACCATATTACGTTCGTTATTGTTGGAGCAAAATAAAAAGCGTAACGTGGCTGGTGCGGGGTAGGAAGTGTCGGCGTAAGATGCATTGGGTTGCGGATTATATTGGTCACCAACATAGAATTTCACGCTGCATAAAAAAGTCTATTTCAGTCGCGAAAAAAATAAAAATTATGTCGTTTTGGAGCGCATATGTGCTGAAAAATGACACATTACTTGCAACAGCATAGCCTTGTATTGTTACCGGTTATTAACATCATTGCTGACTATATTTTGCCCGCGATGAATGATCCCTAAATCTAATACTCGGTATTGAACCACGTTAGCAACGTCGGTTAATCACCGAAATGTCATCAAGCTTTACCATTGTGGTGCTTCAATAGCGTAATCGAACCTTACACAATTGCGTTAGCTTAAAAGCTACCCAAAGTACCTCATGTCCGTAAATCCTGACTGTCTTTATTGTCTAAAGTACCGGTTCCCTGTTGATTGAAGCAATCAGCGCATATACGCAGCGATATGACATGCTTCCTTCCCATGTCTGGTTTAAGTGGTCTAGAAATTGGGCTGGCGATGGTGCGGCATGTACTGATGGCAATGGGCAACAATGCAATCTAGGGGAAATGTCCGTGGCGCGTTGCGCATTACGCTTTTCATCTGGCCGAATGGTTGAGCTTTATATCACTGGTCGAGACGCGCAACATGCCGAATAGGCGGCTCTGTTCGATGCATTGCTACAAATTAATTCAGCGGCGCAGTTCGAGCAATAATATTGCCACCTATTAAGTACGTGATCGGCAGATGGATTAATGCGTAAAAATACACTAGTAGGTTCACGCAGAAAAGCCATGTATATTGCCGTTAAAGGTGGCGAAAAATCCATTGAAGAATCCTATCGCCCATTGGTACGGGAATGGGGGGCTATCCCGTATTGTCCAAACTAACATTGGCAGTGCACAAATTCGCGAACAAATGACGCTGGCAGTCCCATGCATCCGCCCAGCTTGCTAGCGCAGTCCACGAACATGACCAACCATGGTATTTACTTTTCCTTTGCTTTCGCTGAAAATTTCAACCACTGGTTCGGTGATTTTTTAACTTGGGATAACATTAATCTAGAACTTTATCCCTTTGAAGTAGTAGGGTCGGTGGCAAATCCAGCTCAGCAAAAAGTAACTGGTTACCGGGCCACTCCCTGCTAGCTTCCACGGAGTGTGGTGAAAACTTTCCTAAAAAAGAAGCGCCGGTTTGAACGCCTGTATTGTGTGAATCCAGACCGTATAAATTCACCACCCGCCTGTTATCCAACAGGCACGGTCACCAAACCACACGAAGGATCGATCGATGCCAAGCTACTCAGCGAAAACGCTATCCAGAAAATTGAAACATTCATGGCCCGTACTTCACCCGTACAGCGCGCCACAACCGATCTCAGAACGAGTGCCAAAAAAGCCGCAAAAAATTGGCCAGAATAATTCCCGGCAAGCATCTATAAAGCCCTGTTTTACATCACTGCAAGGCTGATATATGCCTTCACCAACCCTGCAAACCACAACCAATCACACACCGCCCACCCATCAAGACAATACAGGAATGCGGCGTCTGGCACGCCGATAATACCAGATTATGTGGATGACGAAAATCACCAACAAAATGGTGACGAGTGACATAGCCCACGTTGAGTGTCATCGACAGCAAATCGCCACTGGTTTCAATGAGCGTCGTGGCACAGATCTTCATGACCCAGAAAAAAGCGTGATTTCTGGCGCCTTGTTGAGAAAGCGCGCTACGTTTCCATTCATAGGCAGGGTCTCAGGATTTTCTCTGAGTGCGATGGATCGATAGATGCAAGACTGCACAATCACGGATAAAACTTAGTGGACACATAGATGTCTGGTACGCAACACAAACGTCTCACAAAAATCATTGGACCTGGATGAAAAAATGTCAACCCGAGAAATTGTGTAAAAAGCACTATTCTTCTCTTCCCTCAGTGCCAGCTAAGTATTTGTGACTACACTGAGCATTGATATAATTAAGCGGCAAGAACAACTAAAAATCACGATTAACGCAACCAACATTAATAGAATCAAGAGATCGATTCACATATTATGTCTTCCTGCAACTTTGCCGTTGTATATTGCACTAATCATTATTTCCTTGAGGTTTCATGGAACAATTGAATCAAGCGTTATTTCTGCTAATGAATGCCCAGGACCCCAATCCGGTTTTGCTCACAATTGCCAAGTTATGCGCCAATCAGCTGATTTGGCTAGTTCCGATGGCGGTGTTGGTAGGTTGGTTATCAGGTGCTGAGAAAACCCGAAAATTCATGCTGCAAGCAACCGCTGCGGCGATCCTCGGGATGCTGCTAAATCAGCTGATCGGCCTGGTCTGGCAACATCCAAGACCGTTCGTGATGGGGTTGGGGCATAACTTCGTACCGCACGCTGCCGACTCCTCTTTTCCGAGTGATCATTTAACCTTGTTATTGGCAGTAGCATTTAGTTTCTTATTGCATCAGCGTCTGCGTGTGATCGGCCTGATGCTGACGCTAATGGGCTTGCCGGTGGCATGGTCACGAATTTACGTGGGCTTACATTTTCCGCTCGATATGCTGGGTGCAGTAGTCTTTGCCGCGCTGAGTACCGGGCTTGGCGTAGTCACCGCAAAATGGTACCTGGAACCGGCATATTATTGCGCCTCAACGCTCCATCGGCGAATGTTTGCGCCGTTTATCCGGCGTGGCTGGATGGTGAAATAATGGCTTGTTTTAGATGGCTGTCTAAAATTACGGTAGGAATAATCACTTGAATACATAATCATCTGTTGTGCGTAATTGCTCGCGCCGCAAAAAGCGCACATAAATGGATGCTAACATTGATCCGGTGCAAGGCCGACAATGCGACGCCGGTAACGAGCAATGGCGTGCAGATCCGTAAACATTAGGTGCGACATCGATCAAAAATGTCGGGAGACTTGGATAGGTGGTGTCAAAACCAGTTTCCCAACAAGATTAAATCGCTTGCTATAATTTCAACTGTCGCTCTTGATTTTATTGATGGCGGAGGCAGCAGGCGAGATCGAAGATAACGGCCTAGACATTCCCGAGGCCGAAAGAGAGCAGGTTTTTGATCTCTTTTATCGGATACTAATCGGCAACGACGAAGAAGTTCAGGGCTGGGGCTTTCGAGCGAAAAATAGATGGTCATGCATTTGCACGATACATTCGAATTACGCAATGCCCGCATCGTCGCGCCGTTCCGACTAAAAGTAATTTATTGGGTTGCCAGTCTAATCATCGTGATCATGATGATTAGACTGGCAACCGTAATGATCATCACGACGATCTTCCCGGTAATGGCGCTCTTGCCACTGACGTTCGCGCCATTCACGAGCGCGCATCTTCCGCTCCCACCACTCGCCTTCGCGTTCCGCTTCAATATACACGGGACGCGGCTGAACATAGAACGGGCTCGGCGCAACATAGACTAGTTCTGGCGCGGTATACACGCCCGGCAAGCCGATATTAATCCAACATCGACGTGTGCCATCGCTGGGCTTGCCTCCATCGTTAAGACAGTCACTGCGATCAAACTAGCAAGGGCGATATATTTTTTCATGATTCTTCTTTCTCTTTTATTTTAGACAGTTTGTCCTAAGCGTTTTAAAAATGGTTGAGTCTGCTATTCAGTCTGGATTCAGCTAAATTCCAACGTAATTCTATACTTATTAGGACTTACGCAAAGTTGTCCCAGCAAGGCCTACCGACGAAGGCAGCACGGCTGAGTTACAGCTAGGAGAGCAAACACCGTAGGGCAATGTGCATAAGCTCTACTTATGTAGCTCTACAATTATTGACTCTGCTATCGCGTCTTGATAAAGGAAGTGATAAAACATTGGAGCAATAAAAAATCTTGATATTTTCGGGTTACCCGCATCGATGGTTTGATATAGATAAAAATAAAAAAGACAGGCTCTGCCTGTCTTTTTTAGCAATATGAATTAATTATTTATAGGCGGCTATTTTTGTATCTGCTTTCGCATCAATCTTAGCGACTGAATTAACTTTTTTCGCTTTTGATTTTAGCCCTGTATGGCGCGCTTTCACTTTAGTTTCTTTTATATTTGCTTTAGCGGATATCACATTGGATACGGCCGGCAATGTCGGTGCAGCAGGCGCTTGGGCGAAAACAGAAGTAGCGAACAGACCGGCGATCAGGGTAACGAGTAATTTATTTATTTGTATTCCTTTACGTTATCTTAAAATTCTCAAGTATTTCTTGAGGTCTTGCGCTATAAACGAATACTGCAAGCATCACGTTGACGAGTATCACAACCCTTTACAACTCGATAAAATAAACGTTGAAGAATGCTGACGAGAGATATTGGTAACATCGGTAACAGCGGATGACAAAACTGGCAGCGCAGATTACTAACGTTTAGTTCATACAATAATAACAAACTAGAACTTACGTAAAATGTCCCAATAAGGCGTGCCGACGAACAAATTGGGAAACAACCCCACTAATAAATTAGCTTTGACAAATCGAGCATTCGGCCATGTGCATGGGTATTTCCTGACTATTAGGAAGCAGCCAAGTAGTTTCGAACTCTATCTTTATTAAAACTTACGCAAAATCGGCCAGCGGCGTTGGCTCTCTTATTGCAATAGCGTACTGCCTTCGTCGGCAGGGTTGGCAAGCCCGTTACTGAGACAATCTTGCGTAATTCCTAGTGATTAACAATGTCGACCGTGAGTTGTAAAAAAAGAATGACGCAGATCGTTATTTATTTACATAGGCAATGCTGCTCAGGATTTATTCCTCGTCGCAATAAATTCTGCATTTTATCCAGGCCTCGAGCTGGGGCATCCAACCAGCGTCGATTTTCCATGTAAAATCGCGTCCATCATCGCAAGCCTATTTGTGCATTGCAGCTGCCCAACTTTGGTCGCACTATTGGCCCTACACTAATAGGCGGTTTTCTGTCCACTTTTTCCAGACTTTCTCGCAGGATATCTCATGCTCGACTTGACCGATGAACTTGCCACCATTGCTTCAAAAGTAAAAGCCGGAATTCTGGCTGAGGCGCTGCCATATATACGCAAATTTCATGGTAAAACTATTGTCGTCAAATATGGCGGCAATGCAATGACCGACGAACGCCTAAAGCATGGCTTTGCCCTTGACGTGATCTTGTTAAAACTGGTTGGCATGAATCCGGTAGTGGTCCACGGTGGTGGTCCACAAATCGAAAATGCCCTGAAAAAAATTGGTAAGCAAGGTACATTTGTACAGGGTCATCGGGTCACTGACGAAGAAACCATGGAGGTCGTTGAATGGGTGCTGGGCGGAGAAGTACAACAGGATATCGTGATGCTGATCAACCATTACGGCGGTCGGGCAGTCGGTTTGACCGGCAAAGATGGCGGTCTGATCCGGGCGCGTCGGATGAAGATGCCAGACATGCAAAACCCGGGAAAATTTTTCGATATCGGTTTCGTCGGCGAAATTGAAGCGATTAATCCTGATGTCGTAAAAACGCTGCAAGACGATGCTTTCATTCCCATTATTTCACCGATTGGTTTTGGTACAGATGGTAAGGCTTACAACATTAATGCCGATGTCGTCGCTGGAAAAATAGCTGAAATTTTGCACGCAGAAAAATTGATCATGATGACCAATATTGCTGGCGTGCAAAATAAAGAAGGCAAGCTTGTAACGGATTTGTCAGCGCGAGAAATCGATGAAATGTTTCAGGATGGTACGATCTCCGGCGGCATGCTGCCAAAAATTTCTTCGGCTCTTGAAGCTGCCAAAGCGGGTGTGAATGCGGTCCACATTATTGATGGGCGTATCGAACATTCGTTGCTGTTGGAAGTATTGAGTGAACAAGCCTTCGGTACCATGATTCGTTCGCACTAAGACTAAAAATAGGGAGGACCAGCGCAATGCTGATCCTCCCTATTTTTATTTAGGACCTATATTCAAGCATCAACAACACCAGATGTTCCGGCGTCAGATAACACCAATCCCCCTCTTTCAAGGCCAGCGAAGCCAGCGTCAGAGCACCAATCGCGGTACGTTCCAGCGCGACGCAATGGTTACCAGCGGCGACTAGCATGCGCTTTACCTGATGATATTTGCCTTGCTCAAGAATGATCTCGATATGCTGAGCGTCGATCATTTTGCAGCTCGCCGCTTTCAATGGCGCTGGCTCATCGTTTAAATGCACGCCGGCCAATAATTGCGCTACCAATTCTGGCGTGACCGGATCCCAGGGTGTCGCGACGTACACTTTATGCACGTGACGCTTAGGCGATGACTGAGCATGGATAAATCTGCCGTCATCCGACATCAGCAACAAACCAGTGGTGTCATGATCCAGCCGGCCAACCGGTTGCAATTCACGCCAGGTAAATTCTTCTGGCAAGATTGATAACACACCGGGATGATGACTTGGCTTGCGTGAACATTCGATGTTGGGCGGTTTATGCAGCGCAATATAGACCTGCTCGCGATATATCCATTCTTCGTCGAACAGGACAAAGGTCAAACCATCGGTCTCGATCTTGATACGGTAATCATTGACGACTTCGCCATTGATACTGATTTCCCCATCATCGATCAACGTGCGACAATATTTACGGGTGCCAACACCCTGTGATTGTAAAATGCGGTCTAAAATTAGTTTGCTCATGGAGGGTAGTTAGAACGAATAAAATAGGGCAGATGAATGATACAATCAACGTGCCGGTAAAAGAAGAGACGCCTAACACACAAACTTATACACAAACTCTCTGCATCGGGCCGGGTTACGGGGCAACGAATCTATCCGCAGTCAGCAATGTAATCCCTTCTACCATCGCTTGCGCGATAAGCGTGTCAAACGGCTTTTGTAGATTGACGGCAGACTAAGGAGGTCGACAGTATGCTCGCTGTTAATGGCAAACTCTCTATAGCCGTTGTTGAGCAATCCCCTAACGTAGCAATCGTGCATCAACTTGAAAATCTTCAAGGCTAAAATCACTTTTGATGGCCATTTCCTAAAAACTCGCCACACTGAAGAACAAGACATTTCCTGATATATCAATCAACTGCGGGCAGTGGAAGATAGCCGGTTTAGTTTCCCTACGGACCATATGCATGCAGTTCTGTGCGGTGCTGGTCACAACTTGCGGCTGAACTTAAGAAAGCTACGAGATTTTTGCACCCATATTTTGAGCAACCTCTGGCGGCTATTTCTGATATCGGACCTGAAGGCTTAATTGCTTTTCTGAAAAACTGAATTATTCAGGCCCGACTACCTAAAGTTACTTAGCGACTTGTACCTTTGCATACGCCGCCAGCCACCGCTGATGCATATCGCAGCCTTCCAGGTTTAAGCTGGGCGATTTTACGCCAAAAAAGCGCAGCTCGCGACTCAGCAATGCGTGCGCTTGTTGTACCGTTTGTGCGCCGTATAAATGCTGTAACGCATCCGCATATTGGGCAGGATCGTCCAAACCAATCAAGCTTTCGATGCAGCGATATACCAATTGACGCTCAGCGCTGATTTGATTGAAATGGCGAATCCAGTCACAGCCTTCGCGGATGGCTTCGTGATCGCCGATTGCCAGCGCCAGCAAGGTTTTCAATTCACCGACACGCAGTTCTTTCCATAGCGTGCCAACATCGGCGACCAGACCGATCAAGGCCGCCACAGGACGTTGATCGGCCAAGCCTAGTTCATTCAATTCGGCCAGCAAGTCTGTGCATTCTTCATTGTCCAGATCACCCAGAAACAGAATCGGTTCACGAATCTCGTTACCGACGCTGACATTGTCCCATTCCAAATCTTCAACTGGGTAGATGTCAGACATCCCCGGCACCAGAATGCGGCAAGCATACACCCCGAGATGGGTAAAATCGGCAACGTAAATATCGTGGCCTTTGGCATGGATCGCTGCCACCGACCATGCATAATCTTCTGCGGTGGTGTTGCTGAAGTTCCAACCGCTAAATCCAAAATCGGGCGTATTGCGCAGAAAGTTCCAGCTAATGATGCCGCTAGAATCAACAAAATGCATTTCCAGATTTTGCGAATGGGCAATTTCTTCCAAGTCAAATCCCGGCTCAGGAAAGCCGCCCAATGAATCTAGCCCACGGCCTTGTAGCAACTCGGTCAATGCACGTTCTAGGGCGATCTCAAAACGTGGATGCGCGCCAAAGCTAGAGAAACAACCTTGATCGGTCGGATGCAACAGGGTGACATTCATCACGGGATACTGACCGCCGAGGGAAGCGTCTTTGACCAAAATACCGAAACCTGCCGCCCGCAAAGCTTTAATACCGGAGGTGATACGCGGATAGCGGGCGATGACTTCTTCGGGTACATCGGGCAAACACAAACCATCTTTGATGATGCGGAATTTGACGTCACGCTCAAAAATTTCCGACAACGCTTGGGTGCGGGCTTCGGCTTGAGTATTGCCTGAGGACATCCCATTGCTGGCATAGAGATTGCCGATGATGTTGACCGGAAACCAAACAGTTTCACCGTCACGTTCGCGCACATACGGGATTGCGCAGATACCGCGATCTTCGTTACCGGAATTGTAATCGACTAGCATATTGGCGTTGACGGTGCCTTCCGGATTATAGAAGTCTTGCAGTTCGGGCGTTAATAACCCATCTGGCCATGCTTCATTTTTATCATCCAGAGCAAACCATTTTTCACGCGGGTAATGGACAAATGCGCCTTTGGCGACTTTTTCACCGAGGTAAAAATGGGTCCAGAAATAGTTGCAGGATAACCGTTCAAAAAATTCACCTAGCGCGCTGGCGCGGGAGGCTTGTTCGGTTGCGCCTTTGCCATTGGTAAACAGTAGTGGACAATCGCGATCACGGATATGCACCGACCAACAGCCATCAACTGGATTGAGCCATGAGCGCTCCTCGATGTGAAAGCCAAGCCCCGCCAGCTTGCCTTGCATCGAACTGATCGACGATTCGAGCGAGGCGTCTTTGCCGGGGATAAAGTGTTCTGTTGACATGTACAGTCCTGAAAAGGTAAAGAAAAATGGAATAAAGTCGAAGGTTGTCAAATAAAAAATTAGCGCACTTTTTTGATCTGTTTTTATGAATGCGGTGATGATACCTTGTGTCCATAATGGCTGCGAAAATCGACACAAAATTGCGCAGTAGCAATAGGTAATATAGGCAGGGATGTTTAGACTCAGTCCACCAGCCAGACACACATAACCGTAGCTTAATGACAACCGCTTTACAGAGAATGTTCTACGACAGCACAATAATCATGACAATTTTGCAGTAATACCAAGGGGCTCTAAAAACAACCCACAGGAAAAACGTATGACATCGTCCAAAGCAACCTTTAACTGGTCTTATCCACTTTTGTTAGATCAACAATTAACTGCGGATGAACGCATGGTCCGCGATGCCGTGCGTGCATATGCGCAGGACAAACCTGCTCCCCGCGTGCTGCAAGCGTTTCGTCATGAACAAACCATTCCGACCAAGTATGGTGGTGGCGATATGCATTATGTGGCCTATGGTTTAATTGCGCGGGAAATGGAGCGCGTCAATTCTGGCTACCGCTGGATGATGAGCGTGCAATCATCGCTGGTGATACTGCCAATTAATCAATTCGGCTCAGAGGTACAAAAGTAACAATACCTGCCAGCACTGTCCAGCGGAAAAACCATCGGCTGCTTCGGCCTGACGTAGCCCAATCATGGCTCGAATCCCGGCAGCATGATCACTCGGACCAAGAAAGTAGATGGCGGTTATCAATTATCGGGGGCAAAAATGTGGATTACCAACGCGCCGATTGCGGATGTGTTGGTGGTCTGGGGCAAGAATGAGGACGACGTCATTCGTAGATTCATCTTGGAAAAGAGTGAAAAGGCCTGACCACGCCAGTGATTCATAGCAAGGTCGGTCTGCGCACATCAATCACTGGAAAAATCGTGATGGATCAGGTATTTGTCCCAGAGCAAAATCTGCTTCCCCACGTGGAAAGCTTGAAAAGGCCTTTTACCTGCCTCGATTCCGCGCGTTTCGGCATCGCCTCGGGCGTATTGGGTGCGGCGGAGGATTGCTGGCGATCCAACACGTGTTGGATCGCCAGCAATTTGGCCGTCCGCTGGCTGCAAATCAACTTATCCAGTTAAAGCTGGCAGACATGCAAACTGAAATTACATTAGGGTCTGCAAGGCTGTTTGCACCTTGGCCGGATGAAAGATGAGGGCACTGCGGCGGTCGAAATTACCTCAATGATGAAGCGCACCTCGTGCGGCCCGGGTGGCACGTGACATGCTGGGGGGGCAACGGCATTTCGGATGTATATGGCGTAATCCGCCATAGGGTGAATCCGGAAGTGGTAAATACGTATGAAGGCATGCATGATATTCACGCGCTGATTTTAGGTCGAACGCAAACCAGGATTCAGGCTTTTTCGGACTGAACAGCGGTCGTTGCGTGGCAGGTATAGAATCGAGCGCTTGACCTGATGATGTTGTTTGATACAAAGTTAACCGGGCTATATTGGCTTTCCCATATTTCTGATTTATTCTCCTCGATTTATTCCCCTCATTACCCCCATTTTGAAAGTTATGTCATGTACAAAGACGTATTGTCATTCATCGATGGCGAATGACAGAGTAGCCAATCAGGACGGACGCTGCCGGTTATCAATCCGGCTACCGATGAAGCAATCGGTCGTATTTCGCATGCCAATCATGCCGACTTGGATGCTGCGCTCGTCGCGGCTCAACGCGGCTTTGAAATCTGGCGCAATACCTCTGCTTTTGAACGCTCAAAAATTATGCGCAAAGCTGCAGAATTAATCCGCCTGCGCACACCCGAGATTGCGGAGCTGATGACCCGCAAACAAGGTAAACCATTGGCCGAAGCCCATCTTGAAGCGCTGAGTGCTGCTGATACCATTGACTGGTTTGCCGAGGAAAGTCGCCGCGCTTATGGTCGTCTGGTGCCGACGCGAGTGCCCGATGCCTACCAAATGGTGATTAAAAAACCAGTCGGTCCGGTGGCAGCTTTTACGCCTTGGAATTTCCCATTAAATCAAGTTGTCCGCAAATTGTCTGCAGCGCTGGCGGCAGGCTGTTCAATCATCATCAAAGGACTGGAAGAAACCCCGGCATCACCTGCAGAATTAATTCGCGCTTTTGCCGATGCAGGGATGCCCGCTGGCGTCGTCAATCTGGTGTACGGTAATCCGGCAAAAATTTCAGCCTATCTGATCCCCCATCCAGTGATTCAGAAAATTTCCTTTACCGGTTCCACCACTGTCGGTAAGCAATTAGCAGCGCTGGCTGGGCAACACATGAAACGGGCGACAATGGAATTGGGTGGTCATGGCCCTTCAATGATCTTCAACGATGCAGATATCGATAGCGCGGTAAAAAGTCTGGCGGCGGCGAAATTCCGCAACGCTGGACAAGTATGCATCGCACCGACCCGGTTTTTAGTACAAGAAGAGGTTTTCGCCCGTTTCGTCGATGTATTTGTCAAAGCGGTGAGCGCTATCACAGTCGGCCATGGGATGGACGATAGAACCAATATGGGGCCGCTAGCAAATAGCCGTCGCGTAGTTGCGATGGCGGAATTAATCGCTGATGCGGTAAAGCATGGCGCGCAACTACGGATTGGCGGTAAGCGTATCGGCAATCAGGGAAATTTCTTTGAACCGACGGTCCTGATTAACCTGCCGCTAACAGCACGGGCGATGAACGAAGAGCCATTTGGGCCACTGGCACTGATCAACTCCTTCGACACGCTTGATGACGTGATAACTGAAGCAAATCGTTTGCCGTATGGCTTGGCCGTATATGCGTTTACTAGCTCGCAAAAAAACTGCGCATGCCATCTCTATCCGTGTTGCCAGCGGTATGATTTCGATCAATCATCTGGGCCTGGGATTACCAGAAGTACCGTTTGGTGGGGTCAAGGATAGCGGCTACGGTTCGGAAGGTGGGACCGAGGCGATAGAGGCGTATCTAAATACTAAATTTGTCTCGCAACTAGCTATTTAAAATGCAAAAGCGCTTTTTTAGAGCGATCTTTGTGGGTATTTTAGCTATTACTTGCGTTAGTTTAGTCACCTGTTTTACTTGTTAGCAGCGTGATGCCAAAAACAGGTAATGGTATAATCAGCGACAGCACCGATATCTTGAAGGTAAGCGTAAATAATCGTTGAACCGAGAAATTCAAAACCGTGCTTCAGTAGATCTTTGGAAATACGATCCGACAACGGCTTCTTGGCAGGACTAGGATTGTCGCTTTGCCAGTTGCCCTGCAACAGCTTAATATCGACGTAGGTCCACAAATACGCATTCAGCCCATCCACTTCATCGCACAAACACGAATAGGCTTGGGCGTTATTAATATTTGCCACAATTTTTAGACGATGGCGCTATGATGCCAGTATTCGCCATCGGCTCGGTGACTTTGTCGGCATCGTAGCGCGCAATCTTGGCATTATCCCAACCATCAAAGACAATACAATAGTTTTTGCGTTTTTTGAGTACAGTTTCCCAACTTAAACCAGCCTGCGCACCCTCCAAATTCAGCATCTCAAAAAGCCGACTTTCGTCATGACAAGGAACGCTCCACTCTTCATCATGATATCGAAGGTAGAGTGGATTATTGAAATTGGCCTAAGCACAGCGCAATGGTCTTTCTTCGACAACGTCTAAGCCAATTAGGTTGTTCATTGTCATAAACTAATTCAGAAATTTCTACAATGCATGTTAAAAATCAAGAAAATTCTATTTTGTATTTAAGGTAATTTGTGATCCTTCATTGAAAGGAAATTTACGGACCCCATAAGCACTACACGTGAAAATATTTTTCCAGTGCATAGGACAGACACCGCTAATGCTAATAATACATCCACACCATTCGCAAATAATCTAGCGTCTGCGGAAATTTCCCATTTGACCCCAACAACCAGTACCTTGCCCCAAAGTCAAAAAAAGGAACAAGTACCACCAGAATATGCCCATGGTATTGCATCAAGTATACCGCCGACAATGGCGCAGTGAACCTTTTCAGATCAGCGCGTGAACGCAAGAATTAGTACTATGCACACCCATCCACAGTAGATCTCAACCAAAATAGCAAAAACGCATAATTAATATCGCGGTATTGCGCGTTTTTTATGGCAGACCTTACTCAAGTCAGCCACCAAGCTTTACATTTATAGTAATGCAAGCTGTGTACCCAGTCCGGCATAAGCGGCGGCGTATTGGTAGACGTGCATCCCATCGTCAATCTAAAAAACTTTCAAAATGTTCTTGCGACAACTACTCCACCCATGGCAAACATCATCATAGCCCCCTTCAACCAGTACGCATGGGCCGCTATGGCATGCCGATTATCACACGTCAGCACCTGCTTAATTTTTATAAAATCCTGTCTAGCAATATCAAGAAATAGTGCTTTCATGCTCGGATTGGGATCTTTACTCTGATCTGAACCCGAGTCTGACCCTGCATCGGGTGACGACGATAGATCAGCATAGCACCACGCCTCAATCAGCTTTCGTAGATCTTCTATATATAACGGTTTTCTCAGTACGCCATCCATGCCAGCGTCAAGACAGGATTGCATATGCGCCTGATCCACCGCAGCAGCAATCGCCACAATACGAATATGACGTGTGCTTCCAGCTTCGCTCATGCGTATTTCGCGCGCCACCTGATAGGCATCCTTACCAGGCATGTAGCAATAATCCAGCAATACCAGCGGAAACGATCGTTGGGCGATTACTGCCAAAGCAGTATCGTCGTTTTCTGCAAGCACGACTTTGCAATTTAATGCTTCTAACTGAAGCTGAATAACGAGACGATTAATCGGGTGGTCATCGAATATCAGGATGGTGGGAACTGATTGTCTGGATGATAATACCGGCGCTGTAATGCCCGTTCCGACTGGCGCCATCGTTGGTGGAAAGACAGATTTCCTCTCTGTAGTTGTTATCGGAATAGTGAAACACATCGCGGTCCCTACATCTACCTCAATGCGCAAAACGAGAGTCCCGCTCATCAATTCGGCTAACTGACGGGGGGCAGATCATCAATCCAAGGCCGGAGCCACCTTAGCGCCGCATGGTGGCACTATCAAGCTTGCGTAAATGCGTTAAACAGACGCGCTTGTTGGTGGGCGGGGATACCAATGCTGGCATCTATCACCTTAACTTGCAGTACAGAGACCGTGATCTGCATCTCGGCTGAAAACTGCAGACTGACCATGACGCCGCCGTGCTCGGTAAATTTAATAACACCTGGCTTAGGCGGGTGGGATCAACGTTGACATCGACATTTTCTGGAAGGTATTTTTCCATAAAGATTGGCAAACCTTTTTCCGTTGCCTTGATCGCCGCCACATTAATAGTGGTCTGGACCAAAGCAGCAATATCCGTCAGAATCTGCTCAAGTTCCAGATGACGTGCCTCAAGCTTGGACAGGTCAAGCACGTCATCGAGCAGTCCCATTAATGCATCCGCCGCAAAACCCGCAACGGTAATTAATTTCTGCTGATTTGGATCAAGCCGGGAGCTTTGCAATAGCTCTACTGACGAAAAAATCGCATTCATCGGGGTGCGAATTTCATGGCACATCAATGAAAGAAAATCAAATTTTGATCGCTCCGTGCGGATCGCTTGCCGCTGCGCCACCTTGGCCCGTAGCGCGAACCATAAGATCAGCGCCATCGCCACAATACCAACACACTCAGTTCCCCGGAATAATATTGGAATAGTGTTTCCCAAGATGGCGCACCCTAATCTGTGCCTTGCAACCATTGATCTACCATCACATTAGTTTGCGCCGCCGTCATTGATGCCAATGACTTATCAATAATTAAAGCCAAGAAGGATAAATCGCGGCGCACCGCCATCAAGATAATCGCTGGCATGTGCCATATCGTCCCAGATATCTGCAAAGTGTTTAAATATTTACGGCGCAGGAAAGGCTGCGTCGCCACATCAACACCTATCGCATCATGGGCCCGACCATCGGCAACTGCCTCTAGAGCATCATTTTAAATGCGTTGCGGCAACAAGTGAACAGCGGATAGGGTTGACGTATTTCATGTTCATACGCACCGCTAGCCTTAATTGAAACAGTTTTTCCGTTCAGCTTGCGAGGATCAAAAATAATAGGCGCATCTGCCGAGCTGACAATAATTTTGGAACCGATAAAATAAGGCGTACTAAAAATCACTTCCGATCTGAAGGTGTTATCAGCATAAGCGTCTGATACTCTTGGTAGAAAATTAATTTTTTCCTGACGGATTGCCTCAAGCGCAGCTGCCGGATTGGCAATCGGTATGTAGTGAAAACTAAGTCCAGTTATTCTGAAATTTCCCGAAGGTAGTCAGCAGAAAGGCCTTTGTATACACCATTTTCGACATACTCTAGTGGTCGCTAATCAGGGTCTCCCGATCTAGTCACAATCGAATGTTGTTGTATTCACTGACGCTCTTCAGCAGAAAAAAGACGTAAATTTAATGTCTGAACCTGTGCTTGTGCGTCGGTTTGAGCCAGCGGCAAGCTGGAAAACCAAGCTATAAAGCCGAGTACAAATAGCTGACCGTAGCGTCTTATTAATATCCCCATAGGCACCACCTTGAGGATGAATGTTTAAAATTAGGACTGACACAAAATCACCCCAGTAGCGTTGTGTACCCCTATATAGTTTAGGGCACTGTCTTTGTCGACGAGATTGTCAGGCTGGTTGCTAGGCACTATACGTAAGTCCTATATGAGTACTTGTTTTACGCATCCAGACAATTAGTCCTTTCAAGTAAGAGGCAGACTTATTTTCATCGGATATTTAACCAAATACCATGCTTCGAGCAACACTAATCGTGGGAAGCAATATAGGGAAAATACCTAAATATGCAAAATGACTGTACGTATACACAGTATCTTCAATTGCTTTAAAATCAAGAAACCGTCACACGCAAATCACGCGTGCTATTCTAAATGCAAAAATTTATATGGCTCAAGATATTTATATTGCATTAAATTTTAATAGATATAACTGCCCTATAAAGATTTTTGATAAATCTGAACAGTGCCTTTACGTTCAACAGATCGTCGAGGAGTATTTTTCCTACTTAGATGTTTTGTGGCAGCAAAGTAGTACAGGATATGAAACCTATCATCAAAAACGATGAGCCATCCGTCGGATACTACAATATCACAGGAAGCAATATATGAATTGGAATACTGCCGTAATGAATCAAAAAAAACAATAGACTAATTATGGTGATTGCTAAAAGCCTTGTCTTTTTGATGCAAAGAAATGAGGTAGGTGCGTCTTCATTATGCGAAACCACCGGCCTTAGTATTGCGACTATTAATAGTTTGCGTAGGGGAATTGGTAATCCAACTCTTTCCGCATTGACGAGTCTGACTAATTCTTTGATATAAATTTAAGTGAATGAACTGAAACAGATTTATCAAAAAAAAGAATATAAACCCAATTCTGCTAAATTTATTAACAATACTTTCGATAAATATGAAATGTATACGAGGAAAATAGAGGCCTCAGGTGAAAGATCATGTTTTGCCATTTTAGTAAATAATGACTCACTCTATTCACAATTTTCACCAGAAACCATTTTTATCATTTCAAAAGATGAAGAACTGTGTGATAGGGATGTTATCCTGATAAAAATAAGCATGCATAATCCGTGCATCAGAAAGATATTTATAGATGGAAATAATTTCTTATTTACATCTATTTCAATTAGGCATGAAATATTTTCCTCTATTTATACTGACTACAAATTGATCAGCGTAGTATTAAAAGCAATTAAAACATTTTCTGAAAGATGACGGAGCAGTACTCCTCTCTTAACATGAACTTGTATTATGACAAGTACCTTTCATCTACCCACTTCATGTATATATTATTGATTTAATATGTACATGATTCTATTTTAGATAATTCATGAAAAAAAATTTATTTTTATCACTTAAAAACTGGCTAATATCTGTCTATAACCCACCATATTAATTAACTTTGAGTGATAAAATCGTCGGGCCATCTTCACACAACATACTCTACATATTTAAGCAATATGACGGGCACGGTTTTATTAAAATTACTTATATAGATATCTTACATAATAAGAATACTATTAATGCAATAAATTCTACTAATTTAATGGATATATACTTAAATGAATATTTAGAAAAAGTTGAGTCAGAAAGCTATGCAATAAAAACAGTTGAGGAGTAACATGTGCACATTATCAAATAAGTATCATGAAGAATCCTATTCCGGAAATCACATATGTAAAAAAATCGATATGTTTAACGAGATTGTTAATTCTGATATTTGTAAAATTACATATACATCGGGCTTTAATAAAGGTGGAAAAATCTTAGCTAAAATACAGGAAATGATAATGACAATAGAAAATGAACAAATTCTGGCAAAATAGATGGAAAAAATATCATAAGTATCGATAGTCCGAGATAGATATTGCTTATAAATATTTTTTTGACCGATAAGAGGCGGCAATAAAATCAAATATCTTGAAACCTCTTCTATTTTCTGTCTTTAGCTCCCCATTACCCTTCTCGCCTCGAAAACATGTTGCAGGGCCAGCCTCAATCATTTGTTCTTTTAAATAAATTTTATAATCGCCATATACATGGCTGCATAATACTAGTTTTATTTCACTATTTTTTTCAAGGACAGATAAAAAACCCTCATTATTTTTTAAATCACACGCATCTATTAGCGAGGTCCCTACCGGGACCGGATTATGATGCATTACTACTACTATTTTTTATTATTTTTTCGATACTTCTAATTTTTCCAAAAATACACTTATTTCATCATCATCAATGTATCCGTTATCAGTTCCACACTTGCATGTATTTAAAGATAAAAAATTCTAAAATGACGTTTTTAGATTTGTCAAATATAGCTTTTACTTTATTTTTATAATCATAGTTTTCATGAATTCCATACACTGTAGAGCATAATTTTTTTAATTGAATTAGTGCCAATGCATTTTATTCTAAAGACTGGTCTTCTGAAATATCCCCTGTTATAAATATAATTTGAAGCTGCTCGAAACAGGATGCTATTAAATACTCTACTATTTCGAATAATAATTTATGTGTGTGATACCCATGTAACGTAGTTGACATATCTAAAAATAAATGGGTATCAGTGATCTGGATTATTATTAATAGATTATTTTTCTTCATTTTTTAAAATTTATTCCTGTTAACATCAAGGCTATTTTCTCCAAAAACTAGAAATGGATTGTATAAAACATTCCAGTCATAATAATCTGTCTTTTTAATTCTCTGAACCAAACCAACTAAGTACATGCCAATCGACAACAACAGGATAGAAATAACAACTTTATAGGACCAAGTAATTAAGATAATATTTATAATTTCATCTGAACTATTCTTTTGATGAGCTTATAGGATATGCCGTTAATAATAATGCACCTTGTGACACCATGAATGAAACCATATACCTCACAATAAAATAACATCCATGAAAATAAATTGCAAAATTTGAAACAATCAATCCATTACTAAAATAGGATACTGGAACAGATATCCAGGTACCTATCATTACTTTCCAAAAGTAACCAAAAAATGCGTAAAAATGTTGAGATGTATCTTTATCATTTACTTGTACGACTGACGCCAAATTTATTATTAATACAAAAAATGTCTGGAAAATGAGAACTGTTCAGATAGTTCTTCCCCCTAATTTATAGCCATATACCTCTGTAGAAATAGTTGATAACAAATAACATAAGAAAAAAAATGCCACTAGCCGTTATTTTAAATCCATAAACATCTATAACCTTAGATACCAGTACATCACAAATCACCATGATTGTCACGGTCAGACCAACAATTAATCCATATAACCTAAAATTTCCCACTCTTATGTTTCTTTCTATGCTTAAGATCATATTGATAACGTTGATAAACGTGCTGGTAACAATTTTTTAATATCGGGAAGTATCGGCTGATTTCATGATAGCTTCACTCGCCTAGTACAAGTTTTGCGCTATTACAGCGTTCAGTGCCTATGAAAATTTAACGTTATGAAGCGAGATGACCCACGTTTAGGGAGAATACTTAATCTGGCCTGAATTATTCAGGCCAGATTCTTTAAAATAGAATTTTTTCTTGAATAGTGTAAGTGCTTCCGTGGCAAGGCCACGCCTTTTTTGGTCTCAGGAAAAAGCAACTCAGAAGCATGAAAAAATATTAATACGAATGATAACGATTATTATCTCTTATAATCAGGATGTACCAATAACAGATACTAGCGAAAACTAATACCAAAAAATCTCCAGTTTACCGCCAGTATTACGATGTTTTTGAATGCTTGACGGTGCGCATCTTCAGCCTGCTGGGTTTATTACACACCCAAACTTAACAAACCCATTAAACCCACTAAACTTTGCTTAACATGCGCCTCTCTTTTAATTGCTGACATGTTCAAGAAAATTCTATTTCAGCTGTATTGACTCATTGCCATCAATGCTGGCACTATGCTCATGGTGGCTGGATTTTCAGGCGCGACTCTGTCTTTTAGAGAAGAAGTGCTGGACCTGCTGAATCCGGGTATGATAACAATCACAACAAACATCGGCACACCACTTACGCCGGATCAACTAATCCAGCGCCTACAGGAGGCGCTGCTGACCAAGCGCGTTGCGCAAGTAACTGTTTTCGCCAATCTACATGGGACGGCGCGCGTTAATTTTGCGCCAGAACAAGGCGTAAAACAGGGCGACTTGCGTTACCTCAATGCAGTCATGGGGGAGCTACTACCACCCTTACAGGGGGTTAATTTTTTTGCATTCGTCGAGCGCTTGCACCGCTGGTTGCTCGCTTCCAAGGAAGTCGGCAAGGTCTTGACGGGCAGCGCTGCATTCTGTCTGATTGTGATGGTAATATACGGCCTGTATTTACGCTGGTCTCTTGCTCCACTAGCGTGGCGCAATTGGTTCAAAGTCAATTTTGCTCTGACTGGCCGCGCTTTTTTGAAACTTGCATACGGTATTAGGCACTTGGGTCTTGGTTATGTATCTGATATTTAGCCTGACTGGCATGTATTGGACTTTTGAATGGTTCAAAGATGGTACAAATTGGATCGTTGGCGAAAACCAGCCTGCCAGGCAAATGCAGCCAAAGCAGACTGAAAGTATGCAAAAAGTCGTTGTGAGGCGCGCTGAGACTTCCAGCGGGGATACTTGCCGACGCCAAATCAGCATCGTCCCCGACATTGGCGCTGACATGACAGACATTTTTGCAAGAGACAGAAAAACCAACGGCTATAGCACTGCCCGTTTGCGCTTTCCGGAGCGCCCCGGAAAGCCGGTGCAAATCATTTATCTTGATACCAATCCACCGCACGAACGCGCACGCAATCAAATTCTGGGCAACCGTTGACTGGCAAAATTATCCAGCTTGAACGCTATGCAGTAAGTCTGCCGGTAGAAAACTGATTAGCAGTATTTATGCGCTACACCTGGGATCGTTTTTCGGTTTGATGGGACGTATTATCATGACCCTAACCGGCCTTGTCCTACCCCTATTCAGCCTTATCGGCTGGCTATTATATTTGGGCCGCCGGCGTAGAAAATGGGTGATCTGGGCTAAACAGGCTGCGCTTAATAATGCATAGAAACCCTATTTGCGGTTGCCTATAGCACTGATATTCCCAGCGCCAACACCGCTTCACCGTTGCTGATCACTTTTACCACCCAATCTGGTTCAGCGAAAGTGTTGACGTGCGCAATGCGGGTATTTTACAAGCGGCTGGCTTGCGTTAGCGATGCTAGTCTTTGGCAACGCTAGACCCCGGAGCGGTTCCTGCCATACGCTCGTTGGCCATAAAAGCAGGGTATGCAAACGCTTTTCCGATGGTAGAAGTCACAGCGGTGACGCTACCGCCTCCTCATACTGGTGTAAATATGCTATTGAGTTTTAGTCATAAACCTTGCACGTGGCCAAGAGTAATACCTGCACCTGATACGAAAGTCGGGCAATCGCCACCAACATTCAAATAATTGCGACGAAGATCGAAGATATTACACATGTAAGAATGTAAGGCTAGGAGGGATAGCACCAATCGGGCAATTTTGCGTAAGTTCTATTAATATTCATCAGAAACAGCCCCTACATCGTTGCCTGCCTTTCCACAAAACGTCGCACATAATCGTCAACTGGACGTTGCAAAATATCGGTCGGCGTCCCCTCTTATGCCAGTCTTCCATCACGTAAAATGGCAATCTGGTTACCGATACACATTGCTTTGTCTGAATCGTGTGTGATAAAAACGATGGTCTTCTGCAATGCCAGCAACTGTTCTTGCATCTCGTTGCGAATCACTGGATCGAGCACGCTGAAAGCCTCATCCATTAGTACGATATCGGTATTCATCGCCAGTGCACGGGCCAGCCCGCCGCGTACCAGCAAACCGTAGGCCACATTCTTCAACACGGTCTGATGGAGAAAAGACTAAAACTTTGAAACACCATATTGATAAGACAGCGGCGCAACACCCTTAAAGCATTGGTATCCAGCATCAAAATATTCTGACCATCGATATAATATTTCGCCTGCCGTCGAATCGATAAAACGATTGAAATGGCGTACCAGAGTAGATTTACCCGAGCCGGATAAACCCATGATGACAAAAATTTGTCCCGCCATAATTTGCAAGCTGACATGGTCCAGACCAACGTTGCCATTATTCGCCTGCAAAATGTCCGTATTGGTTTTGCCATTGCGCAGCTGTTCCAAAGTATTCTGTTCGTCTGGACCAAAATTTTTAAATACTCCGCGCGCTTCGATTTTTATTATTTCAACGTTTGTTTTTTATATCAGGCGGATTCAGCGCGATCCGCTGAATCCGGGTCAAGCCATAGCCCTGAATGATACGGTCAATCAAAATAGCCAAAATCACGAGGGCAACGCCGGCCTGCAAACCGGTCCCGGTGTCCAATGTCTGAATACCTTCCAACACGTCTGCGCTCAGTCCTCCCGCACCGATCATTGAAGCGATCACCACCCTCCCCAGCGACATCATATTAGCCTGATTGATACCCGCCATAATGCTCGGACGCGCCAACGGTAATTGGACTCCGATCAACATTTGCTATTTGCTAGTGCCAAACGACCACGCGGCTTCAGTCAGATCGGCATCGACCTGGCGAATTCCCAGATCGGTCAACTGAATCAACGGCAGCAACGTCAGCGCCAAGGTTTGCATCAACTTATCCCACAGGTCGAATCCACCAATCAGGCACAGCGCGCCAACCAGTAGAAAAGTCATAACACAGGGCGGCGGGTCGCGTGCAACGCTAGCAACACCAGCCAAGGTGGTGCTAGCGTAACGTGGTTTCCAATGGACCAACACCCACGTCGATACAGCATCGCTGATGGCATTCGGAGCATCACCGTAATGCGTGATCAACTATTCAACGCCTTTATTAATAACCTACTTGAGAGAGAGCGAAATAAACCTATTGATGGATTATTTCACGCTAGAATGGAGTGAATTTTGGTGGCGAAATCCGCAGAGACCCACTTCATCCATACTTCCGGATGCCGTTTTAAGAAAATGTGCGCCACCTGGGACGTGGTCATTTTTTGATCTGCCATCCCAGCCAGCGTTTTGTTCAGCAGATCAAGTGGAATGTTGAATCTAGACAAAAATTCACTCAACACCGGATCGGTATTGCGAAATAAGGTTGGCACACTGACTCATATCATCGCCTCTGACGAAGCAGTCCCGCAAGGGTCTGGATGATTTTTATTCGACAACGTTTTAAAGCACGTATCATTAAACGCTGGTTCTTGCAGCTTCACAAATGTGAACTTTCCCATGAGCGCAGTTGGCATCCAGTAATAAAACAAACACGAAAGGCTTACCGCGTGATGATGAGAGGTAATCGCTGCATCCAGCGCCGGGCCGGTGCCAGAGCGGAAATTGACGTAACTATCAGTCAGCTTATACGCCTTCAGTTTTTGGCTATTAACGCCCTCGCAGGTCCACCCGGTAGGGTAATTCAAAAATGCCCTTTGGAAGGCTCTTCGACATCTTTAAACAAGGTTTTGTAAGCAGACAGATCGGTCACCGCCTTCAGTCCGGGTGCCATCGGCTTGATGCCGCGACCGGCATCAAACCGATGGCATCGACATTCCAAGCCCCGCTGTGCCCCACCCACTCCTCACCAGCACTTGAATATCGTTCTTGGACAGCGCCACTTCCATCGATACAGTGTTGGCAGGAATCGTCCCTGTCTTGCAGCTGTAGCCCTTTTCGATGACCGCACGCATGACTGCATTCAGCACGGATGCACTCTCCCAATTGAGGCCGGCAAACTTGATGGTCTTACCGCTGGCGCACCAGGGCGAGGTATCAGATGCAGATTCGTAGCGGCTGAAGTAATCGAAGCGGTCGTACCGCCATTGCCGACTGACTAATAAGCAGTCCCCTACCGATGGCTCCCACAATACCAGCAGCGCTGGAAAGTAGCACGCCAGCGGCAAAATGGGGAATCCACTGAATAGAATAGGTAATCATACTAGCCTCTCGTTATGGTGTAAGTTTTTAAGCTACTTGCAGATAGTTCCTCGCCCAAGCGTATTCTTAAATCGCCGTCACCGCCGCATAATCCTGCCACGTTGTACGCACCAATTCGGCTATCTGCAACGGCTGCACTATCTGCGGGCATACAATACCGTCTGCATGAGCACCACCAGCAACACTAACTGGGTCTGATCCAATTTAAGCGATGTAATCAATGGCAAACCCGGCGCAGCAATTGTTTGTTGCAATACCCGCAAACCAACGTTTTCTTCCGGAAAATATCGAGTGACATAAGAGAATGTCACATAATCAATCGCCGCCGCATTCCCCGCACCGTTTTGCACCCTCTCGCCAGACTAGCAAAATGCGACCCAGATAGCTGTACCTTATCAAAAAATAGCCTAATCGGGAAAATGGGTGCGACGATATGACGAAACACATTCGTTAACGGCGGTCTTAGGCGGTCCGGCCATCCAGGAAATAGAGTTTCAGTCTGTGCTGTTACCGGTGGCGGTGAATTCGCTGGCGTTGCTGCTGATGGCGTTGGTATTTAATATTTTTCTCAATCGCAGCTACCTGCATCGCATCATCAAGCAGGGCGCAACAACGGCAACAACAAAAACAGCAACCCATGTCCGCAACGGTGCCCTAGACGTCAAAGATGTCATGACGCGTGAAGTTATCACTACTCGCGCTGACCAATCAGTTTTCAGATGGTGGCCTGCATCATCTGCAGGTGATGAATGCCAATTGACATAAAGTAGGAATGGTCACCCAATCGGATTTGGTGGCCGCCTTGTTCTCCGCCCAGCTGGAATGTACTGAAACCTGACTGTCAGCCCGATTTCCGGGCTATTTTTCTGAATTTATGAAGGCTGCGTGGGTAACTATGACCGCTTAAACACCAGGTCATCGTAACCGCGCCACCGATAGTAGGCAATTGATGCCATCCAGTAAAAAATGAAAAAGGCAATAATCGCGTAGCCGAAGCTGCCGAAGTTGCCATTAAGTGCGCGAATGACATCCCAAAATTTCCCGCTGAGCGCCATTTTGTCGCCAATCAGGCCCCCAGCACCTCTAGCCCGCCAATCGCCAGCGCCACGATGACCGAGACCAGCGTGATTGTCATGTTGTAGTACAGTTTTCGGACTGATTTTACAAATTCCCAGCCTTATAGGCCCTAGCATCAAGCCACTGTCGAGGGTATCGACCAAATGGCATCCCGGCAAGCAAATAGGATGGGGAAAATCAAGATCGACCAGATCGGCAAACCGTTCGATGCTCGGGTGGCAGAAATTCCTAGCAGCGCACTTTCTGTGGCGGCATCAAACCCCAACCCAAACAAAGATCCCAGCCGATACATGTGCCAGCTACGGGAAATCATGGCAAACATCGGACGGAATATTTTTGTCAGAAAACCGCGGCTATTGAGCAGAACATCGATGTCTTCTTCGACTTATTCGCCACCTTTGTGGATGCGGCGAAAGACTTTATAAATCGAGATGAATACCATCAAATTGATGATACCAATCAGGATCAGAAAGAATGCTGATACCAGTGTGCCGATAATCCTGCCAATCAACTTAAATTCTTCCATCGGGCCAGTTAGAGCCAAGGTCATGATTACAATCGCCACCGATGCTAGCGAGACCACATTTGAATGGCCTAGTGAGAAAAAGAAACCGAAAGCTACCGGGTGTTGGCCGTCTTGAATTAATTTGCGAGTGACGTTGTCGAGGGCGACGATATGGTCTGCATCTAAGGCGTGGCGTAAGCCGAAACTGTAGGCTAGGAAGGCGGTGCCTAGCAATATTGGATGACCGTGGAATGCGGCTATTGCCCATACTCATGCCAGGATATTGAATGCTAGTAGGAACGCATAGATTCCCCATATTTTGGTACGTAGAGGTCGGTCGATTCTGCTGAATAAAGTGTTAAACGTAGTGAGCATGTTTGATTGATTTCGGTTGTCGGTAATTGAAATGGTATGTTCTCCGTAGAGGCTTATCGGGCTACCCCCGACAAGCCTCTACGGAGCGCTAAATGCGTTAGATACCGAAAAATGCAATCCTATACACCTCCCCGATCACCATAATTAAATACAAAAAACTAGCCTAATTTTTCAAAGCAAACAACAAAGGTAACGTCGCATCAGCGATCCGGTCAATACTTGCTTCACGCAATTGCACCAAATTCACCGTCATACCCCCTCAATCCACCCCAGGAAAGTAACGCGCCTAAGATCCCAGGCGCATCAAAGACACCATGTAAGTAAGTTTCTAGAATCTGATCATCCACTGACCACGCACCCTCCGCAACGCCAACGCGCCCCAATATTCCCAGCGCTATCGATATAAAACGCAGGTTTGTCCAACGCAGCCCCCTCGAACATCCTATATGCATCTCATATCCCCGCACCTCAGCATCAGCAAAAGCACACCTTCCCGTTACCTCAACCAACGGCTTATCCAGCGTCATCTCAGTTACCATATCGAAAACCCCAAC
>JACMQE010000058.1 GCA_014377145.1 Glaciimonas sp.
AAGCGCCAGCAAGCTGCGACTATCTTTCTTTCAAACGCGGGAAAAGCCCCAGCACTTTCTCTAAATCATAAGCGATATCACCGTAAGGAAACGATGCACCCAGCATTAATGCTTGGCCCTGACCAAAATTGAGTGTCCCGGAATTAGCAAAAGTAAGTTGATAACCAAAGGCGATGACCGCATAGATCAGGCCTAACGCGATACTGCTAAAATTAGCTGAAGAAGAATTTCCATGATGTTTATCCAAGATAACGAAAGACAACGACAATGTGCGCCTTTATACGGCAAGAAAAAACCAGTCATCGGATCTCAAAGACTGGCTTGACCCCCAAGATACGTTCATATACAAATGAACGTATCTTGGGGATGTTACTTCGCTAGCATAATAAGGCTATTTTCGACCTCATCGATCATCACCATACTTGGCTTGATCGCCTCGTAATCATCTTGGGTGTAAGGCTGTTCGTAGGTCGTAATCAAGCCTTCCGTTGGCTCTTTCAGATTTTCCAGCGCTGCCCTTACTTTAGGACCGTCGGTGGTGCCAGCTTGCTTGATCGCAGCCACCAGAAAAGAGATAGAGTCGTATCCTTGAGCAGCAGAAACTGCCGAAGGCATGCGATCCATTTTTTAGGCTTTTTGATAGGCCTGAATGAAGTTCTTGCGCTACTTGCACACCACGCTCATTTTTTGCTTCGTCATCTCGTTCCACCAATTGGATCTGATGACCTAATACGCCGCCTTTGGCATTGATATCAGCCAAGGCTCGCTTGATGCCTTCGCGCATTGAAACGCCCATAGGGACGGAAACGTCGGTAAATGGTCCAGACACGCCTATCTTAATTGGTTCAGCAGCGTTACTAGCGAACGTCCAGGTTAGCAATGCAGCAGCAATAAATACGGTAGTTTTATATGTCATGGTGTCTTTCTCTTTACTTTTACTTTTACTTTTACTTTTACTTTTACTTTTACTTTTACTTTTACTTATATTATGTTATGTTATTTTTCTTGAGTGGCGGCCATTTTTAATATCATATTAATCACTAAAAGAGGCTCGTGGCTAGCCACATTTGTCTCAATCAATGCCGAACTTAATCATGTTTGACTACATTTCCCTAAGCGATTTGTCAAATTTTATAGTTTAGTTGTAAAAAACATCATATTAACGCAGCATTTCAGCCCACCCTTACACTTTCCTGAAAACAAGATGTTTTTTAAAATTTATACGTACTATCCGCACAATCTGGAGCATTGTGGCTCAAGCTTTTCATCTTTATGATGAAGACTTTTTATATACAGCAATTTTGCGCATGATGAAGATTGGAAATCGTCATATAAAACCCAGCTCACGAGGCCAATATTGGTATTTTTATTGGCTTTTAACAGAAACTGATTTAAGGCGCTAAGATTGCTAAATTAAGCAAATACCGGATGCGTACCCCTAGAAGAAAAAGACCACAAGTAAGAAGATCGCTAAAAATAGATGAATAACTCCCAATAGGGTGTCGTTCGGAATACTGAGCAAGAGAACTTAGGGAAGCAGTGACAGAAGAGTGAAAAAGTAACCTAGATAAATCAAACCTATATATACTAGACACTAATGTCATGCCAAGGTGCGCCAGTCTTACCGATCCAAAGAATCGCGCCCAGGAATAGCCGGATATTGCTGCTTGGTCGGCGCTTGCGAGCAAGTATATGTATCTCGACGATAGCCTATTTTTTATCTAAGAAGGAATGAATGGCGCGATTTGGTCATTTCATTGAATGAAAATGTTTTTCATTACCTGTATTTTATAGTTCACAAAAAACCTAAAAAAGGTGAAAAAATCCCCGGCATGCCGGGGATTTTTAATAAATGCTTGATTCAGCTGTTAAATAGCTTGAATATTCGAAGCTTGCTTACCTTTAGGGCCAGCAGTAACTTCGAAAGAAACACGTTGATTTTCTTGCAACGACTTGAAGCCGTTCGATTGGATAGCAGAGAAATGTGCGAACAGATCTTCACCGCCTTCATCAGGAGTGATAAAACCGAAACCTTTTGAATCATTAAACCATTTAACAATACCAGTTGCCATTACATTTCCTATTTCAGTTAAGTTGGGCTTACGCCCGTTAGATCGTTTAAAGCAAGAAAGAAATGACAGACTAATACTGCACCACTAGCTCAAATCTTAAACGATTGCATATCATACCGGGAAATTTATCAAAATGCACTAAAAAAGATAAATAATATTATTCAACACACAACGTTTAATATTTACAATATAAAGTTTCCTGTTATTCAACCAACTTCTTGCTTTACTAGCTTTATAACTGATAAATATGAATAATAGCAATTATTTTTGTCTAAAATAATTAATCATGATAGAGGCTGTTATTGGCACTTTATATTGTTATTTAGTTATATCCGTATTGATTTAATCACTGATATTACGCAGCCCGCAAAGTTTGAACTTCAGCATAGGGCTGTCGGGTTGCTTTCATAAAGAGCTTTGCTCTCAACGCAAAGTGGCTTACCTTGTGCTTTATTTTCAGACACGCCAATTGGGATAAGGTGTAAATTGTCCTGAATACATGGTTGTTTAGAAAGGAATGTGCGGGTTGGCAATCTCGCCAATGCTTTGTTTAACTTCAACGACTGATAAAATTCTTCGACTTTCCACCATTTTTGTAGAAAGCCTTTATTTTGTCGCCTTCACACGCTAGATCGCTGCACACCAGATGCAACAAACCCATAATGAGACTTTGTATGTAAAGACCTGGTGCAACATCAGGACTGCATTTGTGTAATTTTTTGCCAAACACGCAAGGCTAATGATTAAGTAATCCCAACATATTAACTACTTTTTAGGCATTAATACGTCACATCAGTTACGTACGTCCTATTTTTCTTGCTGCTATTCAATGGGCTACATCGATCATTTAACTGGCTTAAAAAAAAGGCGCCAATGCAAATTTAACTTTCTTATAATAGCAATAATTGGAGGCAGGCTCTAGCCATCAGTCTTTAGGCTAATAATCCGCTTGCACATAGGCATGGCGCAAAAAATCCACAAATGTCCGGATACACAGCGGCAAATGTCTTCGTTGTGCAAACATTGCGTAGATATCGTTTCCTGGCGCTGCAAACTCGTCTAGCACCGTGATTAGTTTGCCCGATTCAATTTCAGTACCAACTTCCCACATTGAACGCCATGCCAATCCCTTGCCATTGATCGCTCAATCATGTGACACCTGACCATCGTTACAAAATAAATTGCCCGCAACTTTGATCGTTACGACTTTACCGTGTTAACGGAAAGTTCAACCGCGCTGGCTGCCATCACCACTCATGGCAAGACAATTATGTTTAACCAGGTCTTCCAATGATTGCGACTTGCCATGGCGTTTTATATAGCTAGGCGATGCCGCCACAATGCGCTTGTTATCCGCCAGTTTAGTGCCGATTAGGGTCGAGTCTGATAGCGAGGCAATACGGATGGCGACATCGATGCTCTGGCCAATCAAATCAACTACGCGATCACTCAAATTCAAAGTCAATGTTACATCACGGTGCTCCACCAAAAAAGAAGGCATCAAAGGTGCGATGTGTTGGTGGCCAAAGCCGGCTGGTGCAGAAATTAGTAAATGACCACTAGTGTGCGCACTGCGCTCAGAAACTGCTGATTACGCGTTCTCCAGATCTGACAGAATGCGTTGGCAATCTTCTAAAAAAGCACTCCCTTCGTCGGTCAGTGCGATTCTACGGGTGGTGCGTTGCAAAAGTTTGACACCGAGCCGTCCTTCCAAGGCATCCAGACGACATCCTTATTATTGCCGGCGCAATGCCTTCGGCACGCGCGGCAGCAGAGAGGCTCCCTTTGGCCGCAACCTCTACGAAGGTTGAAATCTGCTTGAATTGGCCCAATACACAGTTACTTCCAATATTATCCAAATTAATATTGGTTGACCTTGCTACTTGGCGTTATTAGTGTTTCAAATCCAGATGCAAATTTAGGTAAAATATTTACAAGTTTTGAACACTTATGACTAAAACGCATAGGTCACATCATATTTGCTTTTAAATATGATGATTTAGTTTAAATATACTCTACAACGTAAAAAAAACAGATAACCTCACTTTACAGCTTGGATACTGCATAGGGTGCATTTGTCTAATAGAGCGTTGGAAAATATGGTGTTAAAGGCCGACTACGGACGCAGGACTGCCATAGGATTTAAAATGGAGCTTAATACGCGAAATTGTTTTAGCAGCGGGTTTGCCAAAACCTGCCGACGAAAAATATGTTAGACCTGGACGCGTCTAGGTGGCTAGGAAAGCGCAATGCGGCTGGGGCGATTTTGCGTAAGTCCTATACACCTCCCGAAACGAACATGTTGAATAACAGGAGCAATGCATGACACAACTGACACTCCCAACTGGATTAGAAATCAACGATACGATCCAGAATAGTTACGAAGCAATTTTGAAGTCGGATGCATTGTCTCTTGTCGCCAAACTAAGCCGCGCATTTGAAGCGCGTCGTCAGAAATTGCTGGCGGTCCGCACTCAACGCGCACAACGTCTAGATGCTGGTGAGCGCCCGGATTTTTTACTGGGAACTGCGCACATCCGTGAAGGTAATTGGAAGATCTCACCAATTCCGAAAGCATTGGAATGCCGTCGCGTAGAAATTACCGGTCCGGTAGAGCGCAAGATGGTTATTAACGCTTTCAACTCCGGCGCTGACAGCTACATGACCGACTTCGAAGACTCGAATTCGCCATTTTGGGACAACCAAATCACTGGCCAGATCAATCTGCGCGACGCGATTCGCAAGACTATCTCAATTGAACAAAACGGCAAGTCCTATAAGCTCAACGACAAAGTCGCTACACTGTTGGTGCGCCCACGCGGTTGGCACTTGGATGAAAAGCATGTACTAGTCGACGGCAAGCGCGTTTCCGGTAGCATTTTTGATTTTGCGCTGTTCATGTTTCATAATGCTAAAGAGCAACTGGTCCGCGGCGCTGGTCCTTACTTCTATTTGCCCAAACTAGAATCACATCTGGAAGCACGTTTGTGGAATGATATTTTCGTCATGACCCAAAACGAACTAGGTTTGCCACAAGGCACTATCAAAGCCACCGTATTGATCGAGACCATTCTGGCTGCTTTCGAAATGGACGAAATTCTGTACGAATTGCGTGAACATAGTGCTGGTCTTAACGCTGGCCGTTGGGATTATATTTTTCCCTGCATCAAGACATTCAAGCTCGACAAAGACTTCTGTCTGGCCGATCGTGCCAAAGTCGCGATGACAGCACCGTTCATCCGCTCGTACGCATTGTTGTTACTGAAAACTTGCCACAAACGCAACGCACCAGCAATTGGTGGTATGGCCGCACTGATCCCGATCAAGAACGATAAGGCAAAGAACGACATCGCCATGGCCGGCGTGCGTACTGATAAAGCGCGTGATGCAACTGATGGCTATGATGGCGGCTGGGTCGCTCATCCAGGTCTGGTTGCGTTATCGATGGCCGAGTTCAAAAAAGTATTGGGCGACAAGCCGAACCAAGTCAGCAAGCAACGCGATGACATTAACATCACCGCCGCTGAGTTGCTAGATTTTAAGCCAGAAGCGCCGATCACCGAAGCCGGCTTGCGTTACAACATCAACGTTGTGGTATCCATTACCTTGGTGCATGGCTGTCAGGCAATGGATGCGTGCCAATCCACAATCTGATGGAAGATGCCGCTACCGCTGAAATCAGCCGTGCGCAAGTCTGGCAATGGATACGCTCGACTAAAGGAATTCTCGACAACGGCAAAAAAGTAACTGCCGAAATGGTGGTCGCGATGATTCCTGAAGAGTTGGCGAAAGTCAAAGAACTGGTCGGTGGCGGCGTAACCTATGACCGTGCTGCCAAGATATTTGAAGAAATGTCGACTTCAGCTACTTTTGCAGAGTTTTTGACATTGCTGCTGTACGAAGAAATTTGATGTGAAACGGTCCTTTGCACCGATTCTGATTCCTTAAAAATCGATCTTAGGATCGATTTTTTTATGGTGCGCCCGGCAGGGCGCAAGGTGAAAGAGTTCTGCCGACCTTGTAAGGGGAACGGTTAGCTAAAGGCTAGGGTTTCAAGGCTGAATGTGATCTTAGAAGCTATTCAAAATCTTTCTAACCCCTCATCAAAAGCAAAACGAGGAAAGCTAGAGGAAAGCTAAATTGACAAATAAAAGGCTGGTGTTGAGTAAAAG
>JACMQE010000059.1 GCA_014377145.1 Glaciimonas sp.
CCGGCAGCGCCTTTCTCACCGACCGCACCGTAAATTGTTACCCGATATTGGCCTGCAGCCAAGGGAATATAGGGGCCGAAAAGCAAATACCCTGTCTGCTGCGCGCTCACAATGTCTCGCCCTGTTCGCTGACCCACCTGGGTGCCCAAACGACTATCGCTACCCCAGTAACGATGTACTTCATCAGGCATCCACTGCTGATACCACTGACCACCTAACATCACATCCAGCAAGTTTTGCGTGCTTTGTTTCCACGTCAGCCACGGCATGGTGTCCGACTGGGGCGCTTGGTCTGCTCTGTTGAGCACCAACCATTCACGAACAGCATCTGCTAATGCATTTGGCTCCAAACCGGAAAAGTAGAAGGCATGCTTACCAGCCACTTCACGAAACACTGGGATGTCGCGGGCAATGATCGGCTTTTTATGTTGAGCAGCTTCAATTAGCGGTAGGCCAAAGCCCTCACCCTCGGAAGCGGCGATTAGACAAGTAGAAGCGGCATACACCTTCTCTAAATATTCATCGCTGATACCTTCCAGCCAAAAAAGGCGTCGATTACGTTCAGTATTCCCGCGCAGCATTTCGACCAACAAATCGACATTCCAACCGTGTTTTCCAACCAGCACAAGATTGATGTCCACGCCCTGACTCCAGAGCGTTTCAAATGCAGCCAAAGTTTGCAGTTGTCCTTTACGCGGCTCTACAGTTCCGACTGACAAGAAGGTTGGCCGTTTAGATATTAATTTCAGAACGTGACCTGCATCTAAGGCCAGACCTTTCGTAGGCGCAGAGCATGCGACATCGGCACCTAAGTGAAACCAACCAATGTTAAACGGTCGCAAGCGTTTTGGGCCAAATACAGTAAGCCACTCCGCCATCTCATCGGCTACCGCTCGAGAGATACACAACACTCCGTCGGTTTGTGCCAACATAACTAACCACTGCGCATGGTAAAGCGCTGTTCCCTCTGGGAATACTTTTGGCAACAACACTGGCAAAAGGTCGTACACAACAAAAAACACTTTTACGCCAATGCCCCTCAAGTGTGCATAAAAAGCAGCCTGCTGCAAGACCACGTGATGTTGCAAATCTAGCCCTAAGAAAATATCGCCGTTAAATAAGTCCGCAAATTCATCTTCTACGGGCTGCTCAGGGTTTCCCAAAAAACGCTGGGTAAATTGTCTGGCATAGCGGTAGCCCGGTTCATGTGGAGTAGCGTAAACCAGCTCAACTTTGAAACCTTGTGGAGGATTGGCAAGCAGTTCACTAAAAATACTACGAACTACACGCTGTATGCCGGTTTTGTGATCCCTATGAGCTAGCTCGGAAATGTCTACCAATAATTGTTTTTCATTTTTATTATGATTATTTTGTGCAATAGACCATGATAATTTGATCCAATCTTGATCATCAGCCAGCGGATTTATGATCTTGCCTAGCTTCTCAATTAGCCATGATTCACCAATTGCGCTGAGTTTTTCGCTGCTAACAGAAGTCTGTTGATCGTTTTGTTTGAAGTAATAGCGCTCAAAAGATGTAATCGCACGTGTTGCACTCTCGTCCCATGAAAATTTCTTCGCTTGCTCTAATCCATGTTTTGCGAAATCTTTTTGTAATATATCGCTAAGTAAAACATCCGCTATTTTTTGACTAATCGCCATTTCGTCAAATGGATCAAACAACGCATCCAAACGCCCGATCACTTCGGGGAGACTGGATGTATTGGACCCAATAACGGGGGCACCGCATGACATCGCTTCAAGTGCGGGCAGACCGAAGCCTTCGTGCAATGATGGAAAGACAAACAAAGTGCACAAGTTATAGAACTGAACCATTTCCTGATCGGTAACACGTCCTGTAATTACAACATCCGTCGGCCTGAGTCCACATAACTTTGCATATAGTTCAAATTTTTCACGATGATGGGGTGGCAAATGACCAACTATTACAAGTTGATGTTTTGTTCTTAATTCAGATGACAATAGAGAAAACGCTTTGATAAGCCGAAGGTGATTTTTTCGCTCATCGGTAGCGCTGGAATACATTACGAAATTGCGTGTCAACCCAAAGCGATTCTGGAGGCTGTTTTTGTCTACCGCGGAAATATGGACAGGCTTGAAATGAATGTCAGCCGCTGCAGCAATGTTAACTACCTGTTCAGTCTTTACATTAAGGTGATCAATAATTTCCTGTCGTGAGGATTCAGAAATGGCAAGATATATATCAGCTTGTTTCAAATAACCCAGTTTTTCTCTATAAAAAATTTCATATGTAGGATTGGGTTTTAAATAAACATCACTTTGAATAAGTGGTATTAAGTCATAGAACGTCACTGCGGTAGGTATCGATGTCGGAATTAAACCAATGCTATGAATTGCATCATCGGAAAATCCCTCGAATAAACTTGTTATATGCAATATATCTGGCTTCAGGCTCGCTAAAAAT
The DNA here is from genome assembly GCA_014377145.1 of Glaciimonas sp. The sequence goes on from JACMQE010000059.1 coordinate 2,446, forward strand.
ACTTCACGTATTATTTCAGCCGTGTCTCTTCGCCAGGCGTTCGCAGGATCACTTGAATGAACTGGGCCAGCAGCATGCCAACACCGAATATTCTCTTGTGAAAGTAGTCCATCAAAAGCTGCCCGAATAGGCTCAATAGTGTCCGGAAACATACCGTTAAGTGCAATGATGATTTCATGGTCACCACGATTTCGTACCATTGCTTGGGCGAGAGCCAAGCAATAACGGCCGATACCACGGTGGCGACTTCCTCCCTGCGCTCCTTGCAAATCAATGACGATACGCATTACGCTACACCTCCAGTATGAATGGCTGCTGCTTTCTTTAATTGTAAATAAATATCTTTGGCGCGCGGCGAAAGCTGTTTGAGTTTATCCTGCGCGTTGTGCTGGA
>JACMQE010000060.1 GCA_014377145.1 Glaciimonas sp.
TGAGCCTGGAATTTACTTTATTCCAGGACTGATCAAACGCTGGTAGGCAGAAGGTCTTTATCCCGATCTGATTAAATATGCCCGTTTTACTGAATACATGGATTTTGGTGGTATTCGGATTGAAGATAACGTTCTGGTCACAACAACCGGAGCGCGAGTATTGGGACCTGCCATTCTTAAAACCTGTGAAGAAGTAGAAGCAGTAATGGCGATGTAATTAAAAGCAAGAGAATGTTACTTAATAGCTATTATTCTATATAACCGGTTATCTATTGCACTGGTGAACCGCTAAATTGTCTAGAAACATTCCGAGAACCTAATGTCACTACCTGGCAATACCAACCTTGGAAAAGATGAATGATGATGAAAAATGGAAAATTTGCTGCCACATTGGGTTTAGTCGCCGTCCTCAGCGTTTGTGTTGGCCCGGCTTCAGCCCAGACAAAAAAAGACGTTGGTGTATTGCTCAGAGGCGAGCCCAGAAGGTTTTAGCCCGCAATTGTCTACTACCGGCACCACTTTTGATGCCTCTGCAAATCTAATTTTTAATCTTCTGGTAGCGTTTGAACCCGGCACCACCACGATCACACCATCATTGGCAGAATCATGGACCATCTCAGACGGTGGTCTGATTTAAACCTTCAAATTACGTAAAGGTGTGAAGTTTCACATTGGCGCAAAATTCAAACCCACACGCGACTGCAATGCCGATGACGTGGTGTTCATTTTTGACCGTATGGGCAACCCAGCGCAGCCGTTTCACAAGTTGGTACGTGGCCAGACTTTTGGCTACTACTTGGATATGGGGCTGGATCGCATCATCGATAAAGTAGAAAAGATTAATGAGAACATGGTGCGTTTCAAACTCAAATATGTGAAATCACCATTCTTAGCTGATCTGGTGATGTATTTTGCATCGATCTATTCAGCAGAATATGCTGACCATTTGCAAAAAGCCGGTACGCCATCGCTTCTTGATCGCGACCCGATTGGCACAGAGCCGTTTGAATTTGTTTCGTATCAAAAAGATGCGGTCATTCGCTACAAGGTATTTGATACGTATTGGGATGGACACCCAAAAATTGACAACCTGATTTTTGCCATTACCCCTGATGCGTCGGTACGTTTTGCCAAACTGAAGGCAAATGAATGTCAGGTAATGTCCTACCCAAAACCGGCTGATCTAGCCACGATGAAAACAAATAAAGACATTAATTTGATTGCAAAACCCGGCATGAATATTGGTTACATTGCCTTTAACGTTGAAAAAACCGTTCGACAATAAGCTAGTGCGGCAAGCACTGAGCATGGCAATCGATAAGGAAATAATTCTTAAAACAGCCTATCAAGGTGCTGGTCAGGCTGCAAAAAATCCGATTCCGCCGACACTTTGGTCGTACAACGATAAGCTTAAAGAATATCCCTTCGATTTGAAAAAAGCTAAAGAGCTGCTGACCAAAGTAGGCTCTCAAAATGGCACAGAAATCGAGATGTGGTATCTGCCGCCGGTGCAGCGTCCTTATAATCCAGATGGAAAACGCATTGGTGAACTGATTCAAGCCGAATGGGCAAAATTGGCGTTAAAGGCAAACTCAATACTTACGAATGGAGCGAACACTTGAAGCGCAGGAAGCAGGGTGATCAGCAATCGATGATGTTCAGCTGGTCTGGCGATAATGACGATTTGGATAACTTCTTTGGTAATTTGTTGAGTTGCGAAGATGTTAAGGGGAGGCAACGTCTCACGCTGGTGCGATAAAGATTTTGATGCGTTGATCATGAACGCCAAGCTCGCCTCAAAGCAAAGCGATCGTGCGGTGTTATATGAAAAAGTACAGGTAATCGCACATGAAGAAGCGCCGTGGATTAACATTGCCCACTCCATCGGTTACGTGCCGGTGCGTAAAGATGTGATTAACTTCAAAATACTTGCAACACCTTATGGCTTTTATTTCGACAAAGTTGATTTAGCTAAATAAAACATATGATTGCGGTACTTAAGAATTGATGACGTAGCAAAGGAGTGAAGTAATAGCGGAAAGAGTTTTTGTCATTTGCGCACTTATAAAATCTGTTTCATTTTAAAAATACTTTTCGAATTTTGATACGCGTGGTCAATGTAATAGTTTCCTCTCGCTATTACGCAATTTTCGCGTTCATCACATTCAATTTGCTGACGATAGGTAAGTAATCGGCTAAACTACCAAAAACAGTCATTCAGGCCAAGTTAAACTGTCGTCGGCACACCAGCTGCTATCGCGTTCTACGCGCATTATATTTTTACTTGAACAGGTACTTTCTGTATTTGGATTCCTCCTGTGCCGCTCAGCGTTAGTCATTCCGACCTTTCTCGGCATTACACTCATTGTTTTTTATTAATCTATCTCATCCCTGGGAATGTCGTCGAGGCGATATCCGGTGAGCGCGGTATGGACCCTGTACGCTATGCGCAAATGATGAAAGAATTTGGCCTTGATCACAGCCGCTTTACGTGCAATATTTTTCTTATCTGGAAAAGGTATTCCGGGGTAATCTTGGAATGTCAGTAACCACGCATGAATCTGTGTTAGCAGAGTTTCTGACTTTGTTTCCAGCCAAGCTTGAGCTTTCCATTTGTGCCATGTTGTTGGCCTTGGCAATTGGTGTTCCTGCCGGTATTCTGGAGGTGATAAAGTGCAATACCATACTCGATTATTCTGTGATGGGTGCCTCGCTTACTGGCTATTCAATGCCCGTATTCTGGTGTGCATTATTACTCATTCTGTTGTTTTCTGTGACACTGGGCTGGACCCCGGTGTCAGGCCGCATTGATCTTGTTGTTTGATATTCCGCCAGTGCAGGCCTCATGCTTATTGACAGCTTGCTGGCGGACGATAAAGGCGCATTTAATTCGGCGTTATCCCATTTGATCTTATCGACGATTGCACTCGGCACTATTCCGCTAGCGGTGATCGCACGTATGACGCGCTCGGCGATGCTGCAAGTGCTGCGCGAAGATTATGTGCGCCGTGGCGCGTCATCGGCATCCATGCGCTGCGCAATGCGTTGATTCCGGTGGTCACCGTGATTGGCTTGCAGGTCGGGACTTTACTAGCAGGCGCAATTCTGACTGAAACTATTTTCTCCTGGCCTGGTATCGATAAGTGGTTGGTCGGTGCGATTCAGCGCCGTGACTATCCCGTAAGTGCAGGGTGGAATTCTACTTTCTGCTACCGTCAATCTGGTCGTTGAGTCGTTGTACAGTGCCATTAATCCTCGCATACGGCACAACTCATGAGCAAACCCAACCTCTTTTCAAGCTAACGCTTCTATGTTAGTCACGCCTAGTGCGTCACTCCACGCGCTGCGCGAATTCTGGGGCTATATTTTAGCCAGAATCGGGGCGCGGTAATTGGTTTGGTCTTGGTCTGCATCCTGGTGCTGACCGCCTTGTTTGTTGACATGATCACACCGCATTCTCCGATTGAGCAATTTCGCAACGCCACTTTAAACGCCCTGTCTGGCAAACCGGCGGCAGTTTCAAGTTTCTGTTAGGGGCCGACGATCCTGTTGGTCCCGATATGTTATCGCACCTGTGATCCATGGCAGTTGACTCTCATTGGTGATTGGACTGGTCTCAGTCTCTTTGCCAATGGTGCTTGGGATTATTTTTGGCTTGCTAGCCGGGTATTTTCGCGGAGTGGTCGAAGTCCTCATCATGCGACTGATGGACATTATGTTGGCGCTGCCGAGCTTGCTGTTGACTGTGGTCGCGATTCTTGGACCAGGATTAATAAATGCAATATATGCGATTGCGATATTGATGTTGCCGCAATATGCACGCTAGACCCATGCAGCGGTGATCGGTGAATTTTCCAAAGATTACGTTAGCGCATCACGGATTGCATGTGCTGGGACGACACGCATTATGTTCAATTGCGTGTTGCCGAATTGCGCTGCTCCGCTCATCGTCGCAAGCGACGTTAGGATTTTCCAAAGCGATCCTTGATGCTGCCGCGCTCGGCTTTCTAGGCCTTGGTGCGCAACCACCCACGCCGGAATGGAGATCGATGCTGGCCAGTATATATTGGAATTCATAAAGCGCGCTTGGTGGGTTGTGACTTTTCCAGGGCTGGCGATTCTGATCTCGGTATTGGTGTTTAATTTAATCGGTGATGCGCTGCGTGATGCGCTGGATCCAAAATTGAAGCGCTAATCGCAAAACTGTCCCAGTGGCATTATATTTCCTAGTCGTGCCTTCGTACTGTCTTCGTCAACAAGCTTTGCTGGAACAATTTTGCGTAAATCCTAAACTACAACATAAAGCGAACAGTCATGGCGTTACTAAACATTAAAAACCTTGGGGTTGAGTTTGGGACAATGAATGCACCTTTTATCGCTTTCGATGGCCTTGATCTGTTGATCGATGTGGGTGAAGTTGTCGGTATCGTCGGCGAATTCGGCTCCGGCAAGATTTACTTCGCTAGCGCTGATGGGCTTGATCGACTATTTGGGGCGGGTAAAAGCCGAAAAAATGGTGTTCGATGGTAGCGATTTATTGACAATGCCAGAAAAACAGCGCTGTCAGCTGTTGGGTAAGGATATCGCGATGATTTTTCAAGACCCGATGGCCAGTCTGAATCCATCCTTCACCCTCGCCTATCAATTGATCGAAACATTCGGCGTGAATCAAGGGGGATCGGATACAGAACTGCGTGGACGCGCTTTGGCGTTGTTAAAGCAGGTTGATATTCGAGACCCGGAACGTCGTCTCGACGCTTATCCGTATCAGCTAGCTGGCGGTATGAATCAGCGTGTCGATCACCATCGCCTGCAATCCGCGCCTGTTGATTGCCGATGAGCCGACCACGGCGTTGGATGTGACGGTGCAGGCACAAATGCTGCAAATGCTACTGAATAATGGAGCTTGATCGCGGGATGGCGTTAATGTTGATCACCCACGATCTGAGTTTGGTAGCGCAAACTGCGCAACGCGTAGTCATTATGTATGCCGGATAGGTGCTGGAAACAGGACGGGTGCCAACCATTTTTCAGACATCACAACACCCTTATGCTCAGGCGCTACTCGTCGTACTACCTGAGCATAATATCGTCGCGATCGCTTGCAAACCATTCCCGGCGTTGTTCCCTGTCAATACGATAGACCTGCATGAGTCTGCACTGCCGTTTTATGCATTGGCGCGTTGTATTGAAGAGCGCCCAAAACTGACTGGCCCCGCAGGATCGCAAGTGCGTTGCCATTTTCCTCTTGATCAGGCAGGTCAGCCGACGAATGGCTGTACACTATCACAGTCCACCACGTTATCGCTTAGCAGGGCAGCCCAATGACGACCTCCGCCATTCCGAAGCTAACCGTTTTACTTGAAGCCACAAATCTCAGTAAATACTACAACGTATCGTAAGGTTGGCTAAAACCCAAAGCCACCGCAAAGACACTAGATAGCGTGTCATTTAGTCTTGTTCCCAGCAAAACATTGGCTGTAGTCGGTGAATCCGGTTGTGGTAAATCTACCCTGGCATGACAGATCGCAATGATTGAGCCGCCGACTGGCAGCGAGTTATGGATGGACGGTGCCAATGTCGCCGATGCTGATCGCGCAACCCTCAAGCGGATGCGCCCGCTGGTGCAAATGGTATTTCAAAATCCCTACGCCAGCTTGAATCCGCGCAAAAAGATCAGCAGCATGCTAGAAGAGCCGCTGATCATTAGCACCAGTTTGAGCAAGTCCCAGCGTGCTGAAAAAGCGCAGGCAATGATGGTCAAAGCAGGTCTGCGTCCCGAACAATATAATCGTTTTCCGCATATGTTCTCTGACGGTCAGCGCCAGCGCGTTGCCATCGCCCGCGCTTTGATGTTAGATCCAAAAGTGATCGTCGCTTATGAACCAGTCCCAACGCTGGACGTCTCGATTTAGGCACAGGTGCTGAATCTGTTGATGGACTTGCACGATCCAAGCGGCGTCGCCTCTCTGTTTATTTCCCATAATCTTTCCCTAGTAGAGCTTATTGTAGACGAAGTGCTAGTCATGTATTTGAGTAAAGCAGTTGAGCAAGGCGAAAAAAAAGATATTTTTAGCCGCCCTTTGCATCCATAACCAAAGCGCTGCTAGCCAGCACCCCGCGGCTAAATCCGGTGCAGCGTCAGCAAAAAATAATGCTGCCTGGAGAGCTGCCTTCCCCGCTGGCACCGCCGCCTGGATGTAGTTTTAATAATCGTTGTCTTCACGCAATTATCTTTGTCGGCAACAAGTACCGCCATTCGATTCATTCGAGGGGCGGCTAGTGGCTTGTCATCGGGTTGCGGAAATTAACTAATTTTCTAGGTTTTACGCAAAATTGCCCTGGCAGTGTTGAGCTTTCCTAGCTTTACTAGAGTACTGTTTTCGTCGGCAGGTTGGTAAGCTCGTTGCTGGGGCAATTTTGTGTAAGCCTATTTTCTTTGTTGCTCCTCTTCGTTGTTATATCTTTAATATTAAATTATAGTAATCCCCGCATTTTGTACAAAGACTTCACCGGACGCAGTTTTCGAAGATCCTGCATTTTTCGAAGCAAGAACGCGATTGGTATGAGTTTACCCATGATTTGCTTGCGCTGACAATTGTCGAAATATCGGCTGAGCTTGGTAGAATGGCGGATTGTTTTTTAGTGACATTACTTTACGTCCGTACATCTATGATCGATATTCAACTTCTCCGCAAAGACATTGCCACCGTCGCTAGCCGCTTGGCTGCGCGCAAATTTCAGCTCGACATCGATGCCTTCAACGCATTAGAAGTCGAACGCAAACAAATTCAAACGCGCACTGAAGAATTGCAAAGCCAACGCAATGGACTGTCCAAGCAAATCGGCATACTTAAAGGCAAAGGCGAAGATGTTTCTGTTTTGATGGCAGACGTGAATGGTATCGGCGACGAACTGAAGGTTTCGGCAGCCCGCCTTGATCAAGTGCAAGAGCAGTTCAATAAGTTCCTCGAAATCATTCCCAACTTGCCACACGAATCGGTGCCGGTCGGGGCTGATGAATCCGGTAACATAGAAGTGCGTAAGTCAGGCACGCTGCCAAGTTTCGATTTTGTAGTGCGCGATCATGTCGATGTCGGCGCAGGTGTCGGCCTGGATTTTGATGTTGCCGCTAAACTGACTGGGTCACGTTTTTCTGTAATGAAGGGCGGTATCGCGCGCCTACATCGGGCGCTAGCCCAATTCATGCTGGATACGCATACGGCAGAGCATGGCTATACTGAATGCTACACACCTTATATCGTCAATGCGAACTCATTGCGTGGCACCGGCCAACTACCGAAATTTGAAGAAGATTTGTTCGCCGTCAAAAAAGGTGGGCAGGAAGGTGAGCAGGGTGTCGACAGCGTCGCCTTATACCTGATTCCGACCGCAGAAGTGCCACTGACCAATCTCGTGCGCGATGAAATTATCGCAGGTGAAAAACTACCACTAAAGATGACTGCACACTCCCCTTGCTTCCGCTCAGAAGCTGGCAGCTACGGACGTGATACGCGCGGAATGATTCGCCAACATCA
>JACMQE010000061.1 GCA_014377145.1 Glaciimonas sp.
CTCGCGCTTTCTACCAATAGCAGTATCTTATTAAACAGCTCTTGGTTTATGTCACTTATGTATCGTATCGCTTTTTTCTTATCTATACAGTTTACAAAGATAAACATAAATGCAATAAGATTTCGAATAGGTCCTAAGGCCAGCATTTTCTCTATAGCGTAAGTTTCATAGGGCTCTAGAAAATTACAACAGCATTTTTTGCTTTTGGCGTGAGCGTAAAGCTAGCTGAGCACAGTCGCTGTCGATACGTGGCACCTCTTCATGCATCTGCTTGGTCATATTGTATCCAAGCATGCGCTTACAAAATCCCAAGTATAACTTATAGAAGTGGGGTAACTTTATCACACACAATTAGTAACTGATGTTGTGCACCCAATAGGACCTGAAATACAGCATATACATAACGTATTTTACTTCAATAAAGAGGATTTTTTAACTAAACTTGGTTTACCTTGTGCTTTATTTTTTAGGCGCTCCTCTATAGGCACTCTAATTTGAAGATGGTGTAAATTGCCATGCATACATGGTGATTTTGAGTGATGATTGGGTGCATTGGCGGTCACGCCAATGCCGCGTTGGACCTCAATGACTAATGAAAGTCTCCGACTGCTTTTTTTGTAGAGAGCCATTATTTTGTCGTCTTCAACACGTATCGTGTCGTCGCCTATCCAAACCTGCTGATCACATAGACTGTGTACAACTCAAGTTCAGCTTTTTTATTTCTACATAGCAACTATTTCTTGGAGAGGACGTAATGTCAGGTGGCAAGATTATTGCGATTATAAATAAATTAAGTATCTTGTTTGCTTGATGCCTTCAAAAGGGGTTTTCTTAGATACACTGCACGAGTTTATCAGGTACAGAAGATATGGTGTAGAGAAGCTTCTAAGCAAGCATTTGAGATTTAAAAAATAAAATGACAACTGCTTTTTATACCCATGCCGACTGCAAATTGCATGGAATGGGTGTTTGGCACCCAGAGTCGCCACAGCGTCTGCAAGCGATCGAAGACTAATTGATTTCAAGCCATATCGGCCAATGGCTGGATTATTGGCAAGCGCCAACTATTGAAGAGGCCAGCCTCGTGAAGGCCATTGGCCGATTGCATAGTCCGGAGGCTATCGCATTGGTGCACAGCAATGCATTGGCTTTGGCCAAAAGTGGCGCAGCACACTATCTATTAGATGTTGATACTTTTTAAATCAATATATTTGGCAGGCATTCAGTGCCGTGCTTGCAGCGACCGTCGCTGTCATAGCGGGGGAGTTTAAGAACGCCTGTTGTTCGATACGGCCGCCCGATCATCATGCGACAAACGCCGCCCCGATGGGATTTTGCATGTTTAATAATGTGGCCATTGCAGTACGCTATGCGCTGGATATATGGATTGCAACGGATCGCGATTGTCGATTTTGATGTCCATCATGGCAACGGGAGGGAGCAAGCCTTCTTGCAAGAACCAAAGGCGCTAATGGTGAGCGTTTTTCAGCATCTGTTTTATCCGTTTAGCGGTATCGAGGAAGCGCCTGTGCATATTGTCAATGTCCCGGTGCCCGCGCATTCAGGCGGGGATATAGTACATCAGCTGGTTGCCTGCGTTACATGCACATCAGCTGCAAATGATTTTTATTTCTGCCGGGTTTGATGCCCGTCGTGAAGACGAAATGGGGTAAATGTCAATGGTAGAGTCGGATTATGCGTTGATTAATCACCAGATCATGCAATTCGCTGATAAATAGGCACAAGGGTGCATTCCCAGTTGTCTTGAAGGTGGTTATGATTTATCGGCGCTTGGAAGTATTGTGGTGGCACATTTGAAAGTATTGGCTGACCTGGAATAAGTGGCGAAGCGAGGAGTGGTTGTACCGTTTTCCGGTCTTTGCCAGATCAATATTCCAACGACTGATCTAAAAAAATGAAATAAGGATCTTTTAGCTTCTTTTGTGGACGCTTATTCGTAGGTGCCACGCTAGAAGTTCGACAGCATTTTCAGGTAAGTCCGTACAATAACGGTTTATTTTAGTCAGACAAAAAACGCATGTCCATACAATGGTTCCCCGGCCACATGAACGCTGCCCGCAAAAAGGCGGCAGAAGCCATGGAAAAGGTCGATATGATCATCGAAGTGCTGGATGCGCGCATTCCACAGGCCAGCTGCAATCCGATGATCGAGCAACTGCGCCTGTTTCGCCAGCGTCCTTGCCTCAAAATTCTGAACAAAAGTGATCTGGCCGATCCGGTCGCTACAAAGGCTTGGATTAGCTATTACAACGCGCAGAAGGGTGTCAATGTGGTTGCGCTCAGCTGCAAAAAACCATCCGGCGTCCTTAAAGTGCCCAGCTTAGCATTGGCGCTTGCGCCCCATCGTGGTACGCTCCTAAAGCCATTGCGTATGATGATTATGGGGATTCCTAATGTCGGAAAATCAACATTGATGAACGCCTTGCTGAAAAAACGTGTAGCCGCCGTGGGTGACGAGCCTGCTATCACCAAAGTGCAGCAGCGTTTGTATATGAACCAAAATATGGTCCTGATCGACACGCCCGGTATGTTATGGCCTAAGATCACGCTGCCAAGTGATGGCATGATGCTGGCAGCCAGCCACGCAGTTGGCGTAAATGCTTTGATTGAAGAAGAAGTGGCGACCTATCTTGCCGATGTACTGTTGCAGCGTTATCCGCAGTTAGTAGCGGCCCGCTACAATATGGAGATTACTGAAACTACTGATGGCGTCGATGTTATTGAAAGAGTCGCCAATCGTCGTGGTTATCGTCTTAAAGGTAGCGGTTTCGATCTGGAAAAGGCTGCAAATACGCTGTTGCAGGATTTTCGTACCGGGGCGCTTGGCCGTATTGCGTTGGAAACACCGCAGAGTCGTACAGTTAGTTTAGCCCAGCATCAGCAAGAATTGCTCGAAAAGCAGCAAGCCAAAGATGAGGTCATTGCCGCCGTCGCAGCGGAAGAACTTTTATACAATCCGCCAAGAAATGTGGACGAAACTTGATATTAACTAGATTATTGGCAGGTAGTCTCTCGAAACATAAAAGCCAATTTTTTTAGATTGGCTTTTATGTTTGATCTGTACTTATAAAGCACTTCCGTATTTCTTGCAGTTTATTACGGGATCGAATAACTAATTCACCAACGTTGTATGTCGATGGCCAAAAAGTCAAATCGGTTGCTAAGGAGGCAGTATTTTTACCCTACATTAATGTGTTTGGCGTGACTTATTATTACGCGCTGGAGAAGAAATGCGCGTCGATTATGCTGGCTAAACAGCAAACCTCTGGCAAGATGGTTAACCGGAGGCCGCACGTCAACATCAGCAGCGGCGATTTGTTGAACAAGCTTGAGGCGGTGCGTTTGCTCTTGTCAGGAGACTGGCTCCACGCAGTGTTATCTGGCCCAACAATGCATTGAATGCGATTTTTAAGTCCGCATTGAATCGATGCGGACAAGGGCACAACTTATGGTCAAAATTTTCTGAATTACCTGCACGAAGTGCAAGACCGTGACTTGTCGTTGGGCCTCACGATGACAGATGCTAAAGGCGACCGTAGTAAAAACCACACGAGCAAGCCAATCTCAATATCTACGTGCATAGTGTCGAATGTACCGCAAAAGGGATTATCATTTCTGCTACTGAAGTCATTTTGGCAATGCGCGCCGTACATGCATGAATTTTTGGTTATGCTATGTCGAAATATGACGGAGTAAGATGCAGAGTTTGCAGTCTGTTGTGCAGTTGCGCAATTCCTTGCGATGCGCTTGGGCTGACGATTGCTGCGCGTCCTGCCGGACGTCCGGGTGAAAAAGCGGCGTTGTTCGGCAATAAGTCTGGGCAATCCACCAGCGTGATGATTTTGGATAAAGCGTTTATCCTTTGGGAGCGGGTATCCTACACGGGTGAATGGGAGTAATTCCGGTTACATGATCTATAACTATGCGACCAATCACCGTCACAGCTGCATCGTTGCACGCGCAGGATTTGGCGATTTATTGATAGGCGAGGGGCACTAATGTGCGAAACCAACGGCTTTGATTACGGTAAGGAAAATTATCTGTGTGACAGATGGTTGAGTTAATCAAAATAACGGAAGGTATTTACGCTTATGGTGTGGCCTCGTCGGTGTATGCCAAACTGGATATAGGATCGAACAGCTTCATCCCCGATCCGGTTTTTTCCAAAATTGAAAAATTGCTATTATCGACTCAAATTTGTGATATTCGCTGGATCGCGCATTACGTTTCTGGTGAAATGCTGCGCTACCGGTTGTATGCTGCCGGGCCAAGCGGTCATGGTAGCCCTACCACAGCCAACCAAAAATTGGAAAATAGCTGATTAAATGCTTGATGCGGGTGAAAGTCAACGGGAAGAAAAAGTTTATTGATTTTTGCCCCCCATTCATTTTACTAAGCGTTATTCAGGAGCAAAATTTTAATACCTTTTACCAGGCTGTAATGACCGAGTTCTTGTATTGATCCACTACAAACTGCTTCACATCAGGACTGTGATAAGCTTTGAGTAGCTTGGCAACCCATGGCTTGTCTTTATCTTCGGTACGCACCGCAATAATATTGGAATAGGGACCGCGGGCGACTTCGATAGCGATGCCATCTTTAGTCGGGCTGAGGCCGGCTTTTTCTGCGTAATTTCCATTGATCGCTGCCGCATCGAGATCATCTAGCGAGCGTGGCAGCTGCGCTGCGTCGATTTCAATAATTTTCAGTTTCTTCGGATTCTCGACGATATCCAGCGGCGTAGCTTGTAAACTGACACCCACTTTTAACTTCAACAGTCCTTGCGCTTGCAATAGCAGCAAGGCACGACTACTGTTGGTGGGATCGTTTGGCACACCAATACGCGCACCAACTTTCAGGTCTTTAAGAGACTTAATCTTTTTCGAATATATACCCATCGGGAA
>JACMQE010000062.1 GCA_014377145.1 Glaciimonas sp.
AATATCGCTGGATTGGGTGGATTTATCACCACCACCCAACATGATAATTAAAGTCTCACCGCGTTGGATGTAATACATACGCCAACCCGGTCCAAAATGCTCACGCATCTCAAAAACACCATCACCAACAACTTTCACATCACCAAGATTCCCACGTTGTGCTTTATCTAAGCGGCGCGCCAAACGAAGACGAGTAACTCGATCTTTCAGACCATCAAGCCAAGTTGTAAATTCTGGGAGAGGTTTAATCGAGTACATAGTTTACTGTAACCTAACGACTACACACTGTCAAGCGCGTGACGTTCAGTATGGACATAACGCAAAGCTAAGCGGGCAGCCGGAGCGAAGCACAGGGAACAAAATGCGTAGCATTTTGCTGTCCGTTTGAGCGTCTGGTTGGGCGTCATGTCATACACCGAGAGGACAAAACAACGTGCTTTTAGTGAACATTCTTAGTTCAGGTAATTTGTACTCGATGCCATCAATATAAATACCTGGCATTCGCAGAATCATCTCCGGAGATTCGAGCATCGAATCGCCAAATATCGCGATGCTGTATTCACGCCAGTTCTCTGAAGGCGAGAAGAGCCTAGTAAGTGGAGGCCCACGTCTTTCAAGTTCACCTCGGAACTGAATCGTAGGATCGAAAGAGTATTGAGTAATTTCGGTGGTCACGTCTTTGTAGGTGAACTTGCGAACCACGGTCGCGGTTACCTGAGTTTCGGTAGGTACAGTTTCGGAAGACGTGCAGGTTCGTGATCCTGTGGTGGATGCACTGCAAATAATTTGGTACATCACACCACTTAATTGGTGAAACTCTTCTGGAACTACTTTACCCGTCTGTTGAGTAGAAAATACATTGCTCGATAAGCGAAGCTTTCTGCCTTCAGGCGCGACAAGTCGCAGGCAAAGTGATCCCCACGGCAAGCTCGTACCTTGGCATGTACCAATTGTTAGGTGAACATCGGCTGACACTAAAAAGTCAGTATCGAATGCGTAGGTTGGAGCGACCGCCTTGACACCGACTGTGCTGTCAATTGGCTGCGCAGTAACAAAACGCTTGTCATAGCAAGTTGTACACGCCGAAACCAGTAGCAACATTAAATATACGAGCAGAGTCTGAAATTTACGCATATGACGCCCAACGTTGAGCTAAACGGAACTGCACGCAACGCACAATAACCGAAGGTCGGATGATTGAAAATATGTTGGACTTCGAGATGACAACTAGCGCAGTTTCCGAGTTGAGCGTCATGTTAATCCTCGCTTTACTTTACTTAAGGGAATCAGAAAGACTACGTATATCATCTGTACGACGCGTATTGAGTTCTATTATGCATTCAAGCCGCATATCACCTGCTCCGTTTCCTCCCGCTGCCAGCGAGGCAAGTAATTCGCATTGAGCCTTCCTGAATTGGATATGCTGTTTTGACGCTGCCAAAAATAGCCCTTTTGTTCGTTTTTTGTATCCAGATTCTTCATCCCAGTTTTCAAGTTTTTGCAGGAACTTTTCCTCAGTAACATCTAATTTTATTTGGCTGTTTTTGGCTTCTCGGATGAGACATGTGCGCTCGCTTGCATGATCGTCAGCTTTGGAGCATTTTCCCGATTGCACGGTCAATCCTTGTGCATTCGCGGCAGTCGAAAAAACCGCGATTATTACGCTGAAACTGATGAACAATTTTAACGAATGCGGTATTGCACGTTTAGTTACGGCTAGTGGCATAGTTTCTATTTGAGGATTAACGCCGAGATGACGAGATCGCCACGACGGTCATAAATTTAAGTGAAATAGTCATTGGCGATTCCCCGTCGATTGACCTGTTAAAGGGCTCGCTCACCGTAACCAATTGGAAATGACAGGATGGAGAGAAGAGAAGACAACGCTACAATACCTACGGTAATGCCTAAGATGAACCAAGTTTCCAGACTCTGCTGGGCGAACGAAACGTTCGGCCAAGTGTTCGCTGCAATCCCTACCATCGCTGCGGCAGTGGCAACGAGTGGAAGAAGCATTATGCGCCGCCGCCACGTAATTCTAGCAAGGCGAAGAAATAACATTAGGACGATGAAGGTGATCCCAGTAGCGAAGATTAAAAGTGCATGTGTTTGATCGAAGGCCAAACCATAACCGATAGGGAAAAGGAGTAGCAAAGCGCCGGATACATTCAATCTGCGCTCATGCGCATTTCGTATTGCAGCGGGCGGAGAAGTGCGATTTGCCTTTCTCATAGATCGAAACGCCCAAACAAAGAGCCCGATGCAAACTGAGAGCTTAACGAGTGACCAGAAAAGGCCAGCTAAAACTTCGAACATTCAAAAAGCCCTTTAACGCAAAAATGAGCGGATGGCCGCCCGAAAATTAAAAAAGAACAGAGCCACAACACGGCCACTCCGATCGATTGTCCTGTTAGGACGCATTCTGCCGAACGATGACGGAAACCCACTCGAAATATGCGGTGTCTCCTACTGCCGCCTCTATAATGACCTCGTTTTTCGTGTGGACGGTCAGTTTACCAGTGCCCTCGGGCAAAGATATTTGAATCATCTTCGGGTAGTCCCAACTTGGATCATAGTCTTCGGCATCGGACATAAGTTCAGCTTCTACGTCGCTGGGGAAGTATGTGGCGGTGTAGTGCGTGGCTCCAAGATAAAGTTCGACGATTTCAAGGTACTCAAGTGCTTGGTCCTCCGTCGGTTCGTAGTAGTCATGTTCGACACTGTTCCTCAGGCGATTCATGCGATTAATGATTGTCGGACTGAGAACGCCGCAAGAGCCAAGAAAATTCAGCTTGCTGGGAAAGTTATTTCGGCTTTTCATGTGCTCCCACCCCAAGGCGGTAGCAAGCGCGTCTACTTGGTAGTGAAGCACTTTTTTCGCATTTGACACTGTATTCACCCAGCAGCGCGGCGACTTTTCTTCATCGAAGTCTGCCTTTGCATACTCAAGATAGCGAACCGGCCAAAGCCCGGCCACCGGGTAGCTGATCTGGCTTCCGCCAGCGAAGAAGTACCAACCGATCAATTCAGGAGTGCGTGAGGTGGTCATTGATTCGGCCTAACGTTGAGCTGATTGGGATTGCGCGCGACGCACTGTAACCGAAGGGCGAATGGTTGAAAAAATGTTGAACATTGAAATGCCAATATGCGCAATTTCCGTATCGAGCGTCATGTTATACCTTTAGTTCGCGAGAAATTCTCGGCGTGTAAAGCCAAGTTGTTGAAACGATGCTTCTAGGCTCGCGGCCTTCTCCAAATTACCAATTTTTCGTAATTCGTCAGAGTAGCCGAGTAACAAGCTAGCCGCATACTTTTTTTCCGCACCTTGATAATGCGGGGCTATGGCGGCAAGGCGTTCAACTAGTGGCAGCCCCTCAGTCGGCCGCTGTTGCACAATGAACACCGCTGCCAACTCTGCAAGGCGGCGACCCGTCTTTGCGCTTTCTTTACCCGAGAGGATCTCCTCTAACTCTAGAGACCGCTTCAACGATTCCTCTGCGGCAGTGAGTTTGAGTGCCTTCTTTTGAACGCGACCAAGGTTGTATAGTGCAATTGATTCCAACTCAGTACCAAGTGAACCGATTCGTGTGTTTATCCATGCGCGATAGCACGCCTCCACAGCAACTTCCATGCGGCCACTTCGTTCAGCATTTCCACAAGCCTCGGCATAGTTTTCCATCGTGACACGATTGATGGGGTTCGCGCAGCCTGCAAGGGCGGTGAATGCAAGACCAACAAAAATTTTTTGAGTGCTCAATGCTGTCTCCTTAAAGGTATAACGTTTGACATGAGGGGCAGACGACGGCAGCACAGGCATTGGCAACCAGCACAAACCATGCTCGCCGTTGGCTGTCCCATCGATGGGATGGTTAGGTTTCTGACTTGAACGTAGCAAATGCATTTGTAACCTTAGTTGCCATGGCATCAGTGTCATCGCCCCACATGGGGAGATCCAGGACAAGTAAGCCTTTGCGCTGGGCGTGCATCAAGTTGGGCGCACTTTCAACCGCTCGCAAATGGCGCTCTGCAGCCGCCTCATCCGCACATTGAGTGATTGAAACGGGAAGTGGATAGCCTTCAATCTTGAAGGCCGCTGCGGCCGAAATTTGGGAATGCCTATAGCCATGGCGCACTGGATAGACACTTCCCTTAAGTCCGACAGCATTGAAATGCTGCGCCAAGGACTTCATCAGCGAAGTCGGTTGGTCGACTGGTCGAAGGAAACTGCGGTAGACCCATTCCCCGGAAAATAGAACGAGTACAAAAAGCAAGGCAAGGAAGACGTTTCGCACAGAGAAACCTAACGCTGAAATGATGGGATCGCCATCACCGGAGTAAATAAAAATGTATTCATCGATTGCGATTCCCAATCCATTGTCCTGTTAGGCATACTTTAGCGATTATAAATTGCTATCGATTAAGTGTGACTTGCCATGCAAAGCAACTCGCCAATTGGCGCGGAATACCATGGGCATTTTTCAATACCCATTCCTCAATTTCAGTAGTTTCGAAAATCGTAGCTGCTCCACTCCATGATGTAACAGCGCCTTTCGAAGAACTCGGATTGGATGAATAGAACATATATGGTTCATCAGAAACGTGATTATCTATATAAATAATATGCCAGCTGTTAAATCTAAATGCCTCTATAACATCAACCTGATTATATTTTTCAAGTTTGGCAATGATTAATCCGAGCTCTGCTTTATGTTCCTTGCTCAAACGCCGATCAATCCCTTTACATGGATATCTCCCGAGCCAAGTAATGGACTGAGCATATTGCTTTTGAGTGATGTCTTTGTTTTTTAACGCGTCTCTCAATATAACCTTGTAACGGTTTTGTGTTTTTCCCGATAGCGGGTTTTCATCCAGCTGGGGTATCGCATAGGCAGTCATTGCAATAACCAGGAGGACACAAGAAAACAGTAACTTCATTCGAATGCCTAACGTTAGAGCTCAGGGGAGGCCGAAGGCTTCCCACTGGAGCGACATGTTAAAAGTTTACAGGTAGACCTCACTGTAGCAAAAAACATCAGATAAAGTAATGATTGTAGTGCTGCGATAAATGACACAAGAATCCACTCTTTAGTTGTCGCACCGAAGCTCCCAATAAGCCAATGAGTTAGACTTGCGTCGATCTGATCAATAGGAATCGATGATCCCATACCCGTTATTTGGAAAAAAATTGAAATTGGAAGAAGAACAGGCGCATAAGTAATGAGCTCAAGAATGTCACTTCCTTGGGAGTGCGTCACATCACCTAAAGAACTTGTAATCGACAGTTTCATGAACAATATGCCGAGGTCTATAAGAAACCATAATCTCAATAGAGTAAAAATGTTATTTCCTGACTTGAAGTAAAAAACACACCCGAGCCAGAGCAACCAAACAATCGGAAAATAAAAACACAATAGCCCCGTGACATACCAAGGTAAAAAAAAGCCAGGCATGGCCAATAGAAAGCCAACCAAAGCTGCCCAAGTGGTGATGCGAACCACCGGCTCAAATAAATTTTGTGTTTTCAAATCGCGACATCCCTCACATGCTGATAACGCCAGACTTTTAACGCCGAATTGAAAGGCGCGCGCGCCATTCAGTAATTTTATTGAATGCACCTATTCGCGCGTCATTTTCGAAAGTCATGTTAGCCAGTCTCAATATGTTTCCACCTTCCATACTTCAATCTTACTGAGTTTATTGTTCGTAAATGTACCGATAATCGAGATCCCAACATCAAAATAATTTTGTGCAGACCCAGCAAGAATAGATTGTTTAACGTCTTCTGGAAACCTGTTTATTTCAACTGAACTCATCGGCCGTTTACTTTCTATATAAGCCCGTCCAGTGTTTTTCTCCCACCGAACACTCGTTTCAACGATGCGAGCGAATTCTTTCTTCGTTTGGCCTAGTTGGACGCCAGCCAAGTTCAAAGTTTTTGGTACGAGATTTTCAAGATATTTCGCACATGGTTGCTTATTATCGTTAATGCCAATGCCGAAACCAAGAAGTTCGTGATCTGGACCACCCATTTCTCCGGACAAGAAGTAAATGATTCCATTTGGCGTCCGGTAGCATATTTTTGCCACATATTCACCAGCGTCTCCGGTCTCAATAACCTTAGTATGTCCAATGCTTTTGGCAACCTGTGCCAAGGTCACTTTTCCAAGCTGAAAACTCGCGAAACTTGTGAACTGTGAGCCATCACTCTGCGCAACCGCGACATCCGAGAAATAGACTGCAATTACCAAAAATAGTATCCGTAACATAACGTGGCTAACGTCGAGCTGAGGTGGCTGCGGGGTCTTTTGCGCAGGTCCCCCTCGAGCGGCGGGTTAGAGTGCCTTCTTCCTGCCGCCCAGTCTGCCGGTCGCGGACTGCTTGCCACCAGCAGCTGGACTCAATGTGCCCGCCTTACCCAAGCCGAATGGCGGCATGTTTGCATAGACGTTCTCGTAGGTTCCCGGCGACGCCATATACGTTTCGTGCCAAATTCCAACCGAGCCGTCTGTCCCAACAGATTTGTTGAAGGCTTGCCACGCAGGTAGGTGCTCGGCATTCCTGTTCTTCGCATATGCCAATAACTGATCCATTGAACGCCAGTACTGAACAAGAATGATCGTACGGGAAAACCACGTTTCAGCATGAATGAAACCAAGCTCAGGCTGACTGTAAAGTTCCCTGACCATTCGGGGCATGGCCATCGCCACAGGTAGCCACTTATGCACTTTCAGCGGATTGTTAATGCGCATGCCAATGAGGAAGACGACGAACTCGCCTTCTAGTTCTGCTGTGAGTCGCTCTTTTCGGATCATGAATGTATTCTCTCTAACGCCGAGTTCAGCGGCAGTTTTTAAGTTGTGGTTTTATGGAATATTTTTGCGCAGCAAAACCATAAAACTGCGACTTAAAAACTGTCCAGCACGCGAAGCGTGCGAGCTGCAACGACTTGTTATAAGAGGCCATAGCGAATAACTGCATGTCCGGAACCAGCTTTTGGGTCATACCCCGCCCAGATTTCACCCCATGAAAATTTACCGACTTTATACCCAATATTAAATAACCATTTCTCTGTATCTTTTGCACGTAATTTTTCTTTAGCTTCGTTGAAGTCATTCCAGCTGCTTCCATATTTATCAGGGTTAGCGACGGATATGTTTAATACTTGAATTTTTGACTGAAAAAAACAAAGACTGAAAATAATAGCCTCACCGCAAATTTCAATAGGCGATAACGCATACCAAACATAACCATTACCCAAATTTCGCTCATTAATATCGGCCATTTTTGAAATTTCCGATTCGGATAGATTAGAGCTGAGAGTAATGCCATTTTGCAAATCAAGTTTAAATTCTTGCACGATTTCATTTGCCTTATAACGCCGAGTTCAGCGGCAGTTTTTAAGTTGTGGTTTTATGGAATACTTTTGCGCAGCAAAACCATAAAGCCGCGACTTAAAAACTGTCCAAGGAGCGCAGCGACTGGTGCTGCAACGACTTGTTAAATACTACTGCACCAAATACATAACTAATTTAAATAGCCAGTACGTGCAAGTAGATGCACCAATAAAAATTAATAGGTACAAAAGAGCAACTATAAATTTTGATGGCGGTGAAGTAGGAATTATATTGATTCCCTTAGCCAAACCTTCATCCGATTTAACATAAGCATGAATTTGATTCCAAAGAATGGGTGGGAAATACAAATATGAAATTGATACCTGTTCATTTTGGACCAATGTAGGAAAAACAATTTCTGCGCTTTCTCCCTGACCTTTCTCTAAACTATAGGTTAATGGTGGATAAATTTGGAAACTTGCAGGAAGAAAGAAATGGCCAATTCTTACATTTTTAGCAGCCATTTTTCCTTCGTTTCGCACAACGATACTATGAGTGTGAACCGAATTTGACGCTGATGGGTTTTCTTGATTAGGTAAAGGATGTGCAGACGAATGGACCAAATAGAAAACTAGCCGTGGCTTCGCCTCCAAATATTTTTTTAGTAATGCACCAACTATTGCGACCAGTATAGGCGAAGCTATTTTCGCTACAATTTCAAAGTCTAGTGCCATTCTTCATTCCTTCTTATTTAACAGTGATATGTCCGAACTGGCGTGACGCCTATCTGGACTTTTGTCGCATAACGTTTTAAGAAAAAACTCTCAAAACCCGCTTGCAGCTTGGCTTTCATTAGATATACTGTATGTTTATCCAGTATTAAATACTTTATGAAAACCGTCACTGCAATTCCGTTGCATTCTATCAAGCTTCTTGATCGTGTCAAGGAAGCAATTCGCTATAAACATTACAGCATGCGGACGGAGGAAGTGTATGTCTACTGGATACGGTTTTTTATTCGCTTTCACCAGCTACGCCATCCGCAAGAGATGGGGGCGCCTGAAGTTGAAGCGTTCTTGAGTCATCTGGCGAACCAAAGGCAGGTCGCTGCCTCCACCCACAAGCAAGCCTTGTGCGCCATTATATTTTTATACAAAGTGGTATTGCAGCAAGATCTGCCCTGGCTCAATGAGATCGGCCAACCCAAGGTGATTCGTCGTTTGCCCGTCGTTTTATCGGTGGAAGAGGTAAAGTCGCTTCTGGCGCTGATGTCGGGTGAACATTTGCTCCTGGCACAATTACTCTACGGCACAGGCATGCGTATCTCTGAGGCATTAAATTTACGCGTAAAGGATCTCGATTTTTTACATAGAACCATCATCGTGCGTGAAGGTAAGGGTGGTAAAGATCGTGCTTTGATGCTGCCCTTAAGCCTGGTCGAACTGCTGCAAGCGCAGCTGGTGCGTGCCAATACTCTGTGGGCGAAAGATCGTGCCAACCAGACACCTGGCGTAGCCATGCCGTTTGCCATGGAACGAAAATATCCACGCGCAGGGCAAAGCTGGGCCTGGCATTGGGTTTTTCCACAGGCGACATTATCGACCGACCCGCGTAGCCAGGTTGTGCGAAGACATCATCTGTACGACCGTACTTTTCAACGTGCGTTCAAACTGGCGAAGGAAAGTGCCGCTATTCATAAACCCGCGACGCCGCACACCCTGCGCCATTCCTTTGCCACGCACTTGCTGCAATCTGGTTATGACATCCGTACAGTACAAGACTTGCTCGGCCACGCCGACGTCAGCACCACCATGATTTACACCCATGTGTTGAAGGTAGGCGGTGGTGGCGTGCGCAGCCCGCTTGATAGCCTCCCAAAATAAAGCCCGGAACCAGTCCGGGCTTTTGGCCTTTAGCGGTGCGCATGGCGCACCCTACATTGGTGGCTTACATACTGCGCCGATATTGCCCACCGACCTCAAACAAGGCAGTGGTGATCTGCCCGAGTGAGCAAACCCGTGCTGCTTCCATCAGTTTAGCGAAGACGTTTTCGTCGTTGATAGCCGCTTGCTGCAATGCCGCCAGCGCTTGCGGGGCGTCGTTGGCGTGGCGTTGGTGAAAGTCGGCCAATCTGTTCAGTTGCGATTGCTTTTCTTCTTCGGTAGAGCGTGCCAGTTCTATCTTTTGCGGGGTCTCGCCTTGCTTGGGATTGCGGAAGGTGTTGACGCCGACGATAGGCAAAGTGCCGTCGTGTTTCATGTGCTCGTAGTGCATCGATTCTTCTTGAATCTTGCGGCGCTGGTAGCCGGTTTCCATCGCGCCCAGCACAC
>JACMQE010000063.1 GCA_014377145.1 Glaciimonas sp.
ATCGTCTGAGTCGCTGCCAGCATTCGTTCTAGACTCATTAAATAACCCCTAAGCTAATATCCCATTACTCAACATCGCCTTGTCGCAACTGATTGCCTCTCTCGGGCATATTGATATTGTGGTGATCGGTGATGCCAGCTTGCCGGTGCCAGCCGGGGTCCAGCTGATCGATCTGACGCAGGGTGTGCCAAGTTTTATTGAAACACTCAAAACGATACTCACTGAAATGCAGGTGGAGCATCATGTAGTGGCGGATGCGCTGGCGCTTCACATTCCGCAACTGGCAGCGCAAATCGATGCTATCAACTTGTCCTGGAAACGAGTGTTATCGTACACGGCATTTAAGGAATTGACGCAAAGTGCGCGGGCGATTGTTCGTACTGGCGAATGTACGCTGTATGTGAATATTATTTTATTTGCTGGAGTGATATTTTAAGGACGGCTAAGGCCGCTGACGATCAAAATAAGGTTTTGGAAAAATTAACAAATAGTAAAAGTCCAAGCGTACGTAAAATACAGCCATGAACATTTCATTGCCGGAACTTGAGGAAGCCGTTAACTATTGGCGTTTGCAGCGACCCGCTGTTAGCGAGGAGTGCGCATTTTCGCCGGAAGTTAATCCCTTGGCGAGCGTGTACCCATTAATGATTTTTAATCGACTTAGCAGCGTTCCATTAGAAGCCATCGATATAGCTTCGCAACAGTTGATTGCAGTATGGCGGACGCAATTCAAAAACTGATCAATACCACTCCAATGCTATTAAGGCTGATTTAGCTTTATTCCAGCCTCAATTAAAGCCGTTAAATGTCGTGCCTGCCGTTGCGGCTTGACAATCGGCGTGTGGTCGATGACCATAACTGATTTTGGCATATGCGGCAATTTCGATGGCTGACCGGCATAATCGGTACTGAGCAGCGCATTCGCAATGACATCACTCAATCCCTGCAAACGCAACCACTGCCCTACCAATCCCGCTAACCGATCCATCGGGATTCGATGTGTTGCATCGGTTTTGCTGTACAGCCAATCAGAAAATGCCATAAAGCTAAAGAATGGCGTATCACCTAAAGTAATTGGCAAGGTGTGAGCAAAGCGCCCAGAGTTGGCGATCAAAGCGGATCCCGTGAAAAGCGCACCAGCCGCTGCATGGTGGCGAAGTCGATCCGATCAGGGGCTAGAATCGTGTAGGGCGGAGGTGGATCGAAGATCAAACCGAAGGTCTGAGTATGGCGAATAATCGGCGTTCCGCGTAGGCGTTTTAGTATGCCAAACTGAATCTCGTGCGGTTCCAGTGCGACCAATTGATCGAAGCCACGGGTAAAGCTATCGACATCTTCAACTGGTAAACCGGCAATCAAATCAAAGTGAAAACATGCCTACGATCTCTCAATTAGCCAGCGGATATTATCGGTAGCTTTTTGGTTGTTTTGTTTGCGATTGACCAGTGCCTGTACTTTTGGATTAAAACTTTGCATCCCGATTTCAAATTGCAAAGTGCAGGGTGGAAATTTGGTGATGACTTCTTTTAAAGCGTCGGGTACATGATCTGGCACCAATTCAAAGTGGGCGAACACGGGATCGTTTGGATCGGCTGCCAGTTTATCCAAGAAAAATTGCAGGATATTCAGGCTGGTTTTAACGTTCAGATTAAAGGTGTGGTCGACGAATTTGAACAGGCGAGCACCCCGTGCATGTAGTGATTCTAACTCCGTCAAAAACATGTCGAAGCCAAACAGCCATGCGGTTTTATCCAGGGCCAATAAACAAAATTCGCACTTGAACGGACAGTCGCGTGAGGCCTCGACATAAGGTGTGCGGTGGGCGATATCGTGATCGCTGTAAAGTGAGTAGGGCAGCGTGATGTCGGCCATCGGCGGTTGAATGCCAATTTGGGTTTTCATCAAAGGTTTGGGACCGCGGATAATTTTTTGACAGAGCGCAGGAAAGGTAATGTCGCCCCAACCGGTAACTAAATAATCGGCGAGTTTAACGATTTGTTCCTGCTCAGATTCTTAGGATACTTCTGGTTATGGATTTCCCATAACGACCTCGTGAACAATCGTGTCACTCTGAGTGCGCCGAATATTGAAGGTGCGATGGAGTGTGTCAGTTGTGGGGATGGAGATGGCCAGGATGTGCGGATCGTGGACCCACAGCAGAATATTTGTCAGCCAAATTGATCAGATAGGTGAAATCTGGGTGCGTAGGAGTAGTGTCGCCTTTGGTATGCATGACAGTATCCGGGAGATTGTAGCGCTGATACAGGAAATATCGCGCTCACATAAAAATAGTGCGTTGTTATTTCAGGTCTATGCCAATTTGTTACGCAGCGAACTTGCTGCATTCACCCAGGCGCCATTGGGATAGTCGGATTTGTGCTGAGTAGGACAATTCCGCGCACGACCAGCGGCAAAGTACAACGTCGATTGGCGAGGCAAAAGTTTGCCGAGAAAATGATTTTTTAATGAATGCCCTCGTACCTGAGCTTCCAGTAAGAAAAACATTGCTGAATTGTGGTTTTTAAGGCGTACACCATATTTTCTATTTTAATCCTTAACCAAGAGGAAAAAAATGAGTATAAAACCAGACAAAGAAGACATCAGCCAACGCCTGCTGCATATATTATCCTAGGCAATAAGAAAGCCGGTTGCTGAAATTGATGTCTACGTTCCATTCGCAAAATACGGGATGGACTCAATGGCCTTCGTCACGCGGAGTTCTGAGTTTAGCGATTGGCTTCACATCGAGATTGAGCCGAAGCTGGGCTAGGAATATCCAACGGTTGCTAAAATGGCAGGCTATCTGGCGGCAGAGATCCGAAAATAAGTCGGGTGTCAAAGCATCGGATTTGCATGCACTGCCCCTGGAGCATTTCTATAGATTGAATCAGTCCGAGTCGTCATCTGACGCTACTAATCTTTAAATGGGAATCTATGGAAACAATTGCAATTGCTGGTATGAGTGGTGAATTTGTTGGCGCGGCTGATATTGAAATATTTTAGACACTGCTTCGGACTAACCTGCCGCAAATTGGCGCTCCTCCGCCAGATCGGGTGCAGCTTATTGGTCAGGCACAGGCGCTGGGAATCCAAGTACAAGAAGGGGGTACATTGCCGATATCAATCGTTTTGGCATGGCGCGCTTTAACATCCCGATGCAAGAAGAGACCCTAATGGACCCACAAAAACCCGCTCTGCAAAATGCCTCGCGCTATTGAAGATGCGGGTATCAGGCCCAGCGAGTTAAAAGGGAATCGGAAAGGCGTTTTCGTCGGTGCAATGACTAATGATTGGGCCATGCAACTTGGGCTGACCCTACCCTGCTAAATACTATGCCGGTCACCGGAGATGGTTTGGGCATGATTGCCAATCGCATTTCATATGAACTGGATCTTTGTGGGCCAAGTTTGCCCCTTGATAGCGCTTGCTCTTCTTCGTTAGTGGCATTGCACCAGGGCGTGCGGGCGCTATGTAATAAATAACGAATGTGATTTTGCGCTGGTAGTCGGTGTCAACCTCATGCTGTCTGCCACTTTCTAGGTGTTTTATCAACTTATCAGAATGAGTGCTCCGGACGGCCGATGCAAACCGTTTAGCTGCTATGCTGATGGCATCGGACGTGGAGACGGTGTGGGCGTAGTTTTGTTACAACGACTATCTGACGTGCAACCTGCTCAGCGGATATACGCAACTGTTCGTGGTGGCAGCATGAACCATGGTGCCAGAGCAGCGGCTTTACTTCTCCTAGCATTCAAGCGCATGTCGTGGCCGCAATTGCTCCAGATCAAATCGCTTATGTCGAATGTCACGGGACCGGAACGCGGCATGGAGACCATATGGAAATGTAGGTATTACAGCAAGTTTTTGATAAACGGGATTTGCCTTGCCTGATTGGATTGGTAAAAAGCTTGATCAATCATTCTGAGGCCGCTTCAGGAATGGCGGGGTTGATCAAGATTGCGCTCATGCTGCAATATCGTTATATTCCCGCTAGCCTCTAGGCCGACATCCCTGCGCTGGCGCTGAACAAAACATCAGTTTCACAACTTCCGACTGAAAGCCAGTATTGCGCCCTCAGAATACTACTATATGGGTATCAGTGCATTCGGTCTGGGCGGGACGAATGTCCACATTGTACTAGCGTCGCATAGTACTTAAGGTAAGCGTCACTGTGCACATTTATATGTTTACACATTACTACTAAAATTGTATCATGCTTCAACCTAATATCAATTGCACAGCCCATGTATTACATGGATCGTGGCGCGGGAATGCCTGTGGTTATGCTACATAGTTATCTGGCGAATGCCTTTATGTGGACGCCACAAATAGTCCAATTTTCTAAGAAGTATCGTATTGTCGTCCCCGATCTGTGGGGTCATGGATTGTCGGGGAGCTTACCTGCCGGGAGCAGCGATTTGAGCATGCTAGCGGTACAAACGCTGGCATTGCTTGATATATTGGATATTAAAGAATACATACTAATTGGATTATCCATCGGCGGCATGTTAGCCGGAGAGATCGCGCTGATGACACCCGATCGTGTAAAAGGCTTGGTCATAATGAATACTTATCTTGGTCCGGAACCAAGCGGACCTCAAGCGCACTATCTTGCTATTCTGGAGGCGGTCAATGAGTTAGGATACTGGACACTGGCTCTATTGGATGAGATTGTTCCTATGTTTTTTAATCTTGGTAGGAATGGAATAACGCAGCAATTAGCAAGTTCTTTTCGTTCCAGTTTGATCAAGCAATCGACCACGCAAATCAGAGAGAGCCTGGTTCCGATTGGCAGAATGATTTTCACGCGCCCCGATATGCGTCACCGATTAAGGGAAATTCGTCCAGCATCAAAACGCTAGTCGTTTGCGGTGAATAGGATATCCCGCGACCAACCTCAGAAGCTGAAGAAATCGCAAGCCTGATCGGTTGCAAATACATTGAAGTGCCGGGTGCCGGGCATATTGTGAATCTTGAGGCACCACAATTCGTTAGCAATGTGTTGGCCGAGTCTCTGTTCGATATTCAGTTATAGCAGGCCCCACATAACGTGGTGGCAAGCAGGAAGCGCATTGCGTTAAATTAAAGAGTAAAGACTTACGCAAAATTGTCCCGGCAGCGTTGTGCTTTCCTGGTCGTACTAGCGTGCTGTTTTCGTTGGTAGGGTTTGATAAGCCCGTTGTTGGGATAATGTTGCGTAAGTCTTATGTAGGTCAGAAAAATTGCGGG
>JACMQE010000064.1 GCA_014377145.1 Glaciimonas sp.
CCAATGCAATCCCGGCTCCCGTTGTCCAGTGAAAAGGCTCACCAAAAATGAGCACCGAACACAGGGCAACGGTTGCCACTGCACCGGCAGTCAGTATTGGATGGGCCACATTTAGCGGCAAACGCGCCAAGGCGGCGGCGTAAAGCAGAAATGCCGCACCATAAAGCCCCAAACCCAGCCAGAAGGGCCAATTACTCAACGACGCCATGGGATCGCTGAGGGAAGGAAACTTTCGAGGCGGCATCATCGCCATCTTGACCAAGACGCTAGCGGAGGCATTGAAGACAATGCCGAGAATCAAAATGAACCACTTCATACTTTGAGACCAACCCTATCTTGACGGTAATGCAGAATTGCAACGTTAAGTGCACGTTCAATCGATTCAAGATGCGGTTCACTCTTAGTCGCCAGCATCTCGATGGAAACAACGTGGTGGGGCAAATACTGCGCCAACCCAGTAAACATCTTAGCGTGGTCAGTTCCGCCATCACCCAGAGGCAACAGATCTGGCTCACTGGCATGAACGTGTCCGATGAGATTTACACATTTTTGCAGCACGGTTTCTGGGTCTTCACTGTTGATCATGAGCGCTCCAGTATCAAACTGCATCAAAACTGCCGGGTGGGCAACCTGCTTCACCACCTGTGCGGTTTCAGCGCTGCTGGTCATAAAGTTGGCACCATAGCGAGTTGGGTTGGGTTCAAGGCAAATCAGCACGTTGTAATGCTGTGCAACGTCTCCAAGACGTAGCAAAAAAGGAACGGCTATATCCATTGTTTGCTGATCACTCAACCCAGCACGGTCCCGGTTCTTTGGCGAGCCAAACACCAGTCGCTTGGCTCCCAAGCGTGCGCCTTTGCGGCAAACTGCCGCCAGGTGTTGCAACATAGCGTCTTGCGCTTCCTGGGAGCCAAAAACATTCAAGCCGGTTGTTCCGAACAACAGCGCCTGCATACCCGTAATTTCGATATCACGCTGAGACCACCAAGTTTTGACGCGCGCAATGTCTATATCTGTCGCTATGGCGGGATTCGGGAAATATTTGCCTGGCGCGACATCAATTGCATCAATATCAAAGCTACGAAGCAAGGTGGCTACCGCCTCATCTTCAGCAAGATCCCAAGCTATGTTTGAAATAGCCAGCCTCACGATTTCGTCCACGCATCGAACTTGATTGCAATCGGTTCAGACTGCGCGTAAGCCCTGACGGCTTGGATAGTTTCACGTGCGCTGTACTGGTAATGCCCTGCTGCCCCGAAAATTTGAGCATATTGGGTACGCATGTCATAAGTGGCCGGGGTATTGGCCAAGACTTGGTCGAAGACTTTGCCAAAACCACTTAGGGAAATATCTGCCACACTGATCGGCTCCGCGGTAAGGTGAACCAACTTTAATCCGGCTTTAAGCGCGGTTTGAATGTCGTAATACAGACTAACCATCGGGTAAAACTGAAAAACACCTCGACTCTCAATACAGTGGAGATTGTTGTCATTCAAGAAATCGAAAATAACGTTTTTGCGTAGTCCTGGACCAACGAGACCAGGCAGGCGGACTATTAAATGGTTGGGGAAATGACTCGCTACAAACTTCTCGAGCAGGCGCCGGTGCAGGCCGTAGGCGTGAAGCCCGATCTCGTCAACCGGGGTTTCTTCATCAACGCCTATAGACTCTTTGAACACATCAACCGTACTGATCAAAATAAACGTTTTGCAGTTAATGGTTTTAAGGTGTGCGATCAAGCCATCAATCTTTTGACGATCTGCCACGGGTTCCCGGTTGGCGATCCACTTTTGCGCAGGTGCGCCTGCGCAAACAACGGTATCAAACGATTGACCTGCAATATCGCCGATATTGGTTGAACGATAGAGCGATTCAAAAGGGGTTTGCTTTAAAAGGGTGTTCCCTACATAACCTGAAAATCCAATTAGTGCTTTAACCATTTATTACTCCTATTCCGATGTGCTTTTAAATTCCGGTGCCCAGAAATTTTTCTGCATCTAACTTTTCAAGAACATCATATATATTGTCTATCTTTCCACCCAATATGGAATAACAGCCCGGCAGCTCCGGATGCTTTTCAAACAAAATCGGGCGACCATCATCGCCCTCGTTTTTCACCAAAATGGTTTTTACCTCGAATAACGAGTCCACGTATTTGGCTTCCTGCACCGATGGTATATAGCGCCTAACATCCCTGACCATACGATCGACACGTGTTGCACGTTCATATTCATTGAGTTTTTTGTAAGGGTCGATGCCTTGCTCATCGTTCCAATGAAGATGCGGGGTGTAGCGCACATGTGACAGCGTATGCAGCCCACGAGCGGGGAATGGCATCATTGAAAAAAATGGTCCGTCCATCACCGTAATGCCTAAGCCCGCAAGGGCAGGCGGAACGTGCATCAGTGCCATTTCAGTAATTTCTTGCTTAAGGCCAGTTCGGGTGCCGGGGAAATCCCCCTTGAATTGATTGAGCCCGCTATAGGTGCAATTAAATACGTAGCGGCAGTTGAGCAACTTATCAGGTCCCTGTTCAGGTTTTATGGCGACCTGCAATATATGGTTTGGCCCGTTTGAGATTTCCGTTACACGCGCTTGCATGCGAATCTGCACGCCACATTCTTTCAACTCACGCGCAGCCCAACTTGCCAGTTTCGTGGAATCAAAAGCATATTCTTCAACCAGAAATACATCCTCAATCAAGCGCGGTTCAAACAATGCCCGCAACGCCGGTTCTGCGGGTTGAACCCTGGCCCCAATCTCCCGACAGAAGCGCTCAAACTGTTTAGCCGTGACCTTGGAATTACGGCGTGCAATCGCATAAAGTTTCGTGAAATCTTGCTTTACAGCATCCGGCCAATCGCGCACAAAGCGCGGCAGGTTAACGCGACTGCGGTAAGCCGTCGTAAAGCTACGTGGATAGTGATAGCCGTTATGTACGCGGGCCTGGTTGTTATAGGAGGCACGTGTGAGCAGCGCCGACTCACGCTCTACCAGAACTATGCGCTTAAGGCCACGCTGTTTGGCCAAGTAAATGGCAATAGCGGCACCATAAAAACCGCCTCCAATAATGACAGCATCTTGATTTAATTCTGCCGCCGACATCAAGCAACTCGATCAGGGGACGTTCTTGGTGTTTCCCTTGGCATTGACGCCACTACTTCGATATTCAGCTTTTCATGGCGGGTCATTCTGGCGCTGGTGAACTCTTGCCCCACATGGTAAAGCGGCCCCTCATTTTGAAGGCTGACCATATTCAGAATGTATTCACCAAGCACCAAAAGTACGAGTGAGATAAGAAAAAACATGCCGGATTGCTGAAGAGACAAACTAATCCAGCCAGGTGCTACATCAACCTTAAAGAATCCGACGGCAACAACGTAAATTGAGTACAAAAGGTTAGCCACAGCACCAAACAAAGAAAGTGAGGTGACAAGACGCATTGGTGCGCGGGTTGTGGAAACCAGCAAGCGCATACCCCGGTCAATGCTTTCGCCCAAGTGCTTGGTGTGCTTAATTCTTGGCATTGCACTGTAGTTGAGATTGGCGCGTGCGAATCCTCCGGTTGCGGGTAGATGACGATAGGTCATCGACGGCTGAGGATGCTGAAGAATAAAATTAATAACGCGCTTGCTTAACACGCGATACTGCGGAGCTTCATTAGCCAGGTGAATGCCGTTGAACCACTTGTACAGCAAGTTAAATATTGCATAAGCACCACGATAGGCGAAACTCTGCGTTGATTTTTGCGCATTGCTGGCGAATACCACATCCGCACCGCTGACCGCCTTGTCAAGCATTTCTGGCAGAAAGCTGATGTCGTCCGTCAAAGGGTCAATGACGGCAACGAAGTCACCCAGAGCATTTTCCAGCCCCACCCATGATGCAGTATCTGAGTCGACTTCTTTGGTCAGCGCATAAACTTGTAAGTTGGGTTGTCCACCTTCATCTGTTAGTTTTCTTAGTGTGGCAACGCTGTCGTCAATAGAAGCGTTATCAACGATGATCAATTCATAATCACTGACGAGCGGACTGATAGCATCGGTTATGCCAGCAAGTATTAAATGAAGTTCGTTTGACTGGTTGCGAACAACCAGCACAACGGATAAGAAAATGGGGAAGTTAATCATTTATAGTGAGCTTCACATAAAATATAAAGGCCTATTTAACTTGTAAGCCACTGTCAGGGATAGCTTGAAATTCTCTGTGAGTTATTTCAATCACATCCGATGACGAAAGATTTTTTTGCTTCAGCCAATTGCCATCAGGAATCCATGAGCGTGAACCATCTGACACATAAAACCAACCATCTTCTCTCCCGCGACCAGCTGGTATCTGCTTGATCAGCTTCAAGTCATATTTATGCGCCAGATCAGAAAATTGTGAGGGCAACTGGTGTTGAGATTCGTCATAGAAAGTAGAAGCTGTTGATCCTCGTCTCCCAAGCTTGGTTGCAAATACATATTCAGCTGGCAAATAAACAACCAAAGGTTCTGGATGCATAGCTATCTTATAACGAATTCCGTTTGGCCCTACCAAACCGCCCGTGTCATAAGAATTTTTTACTTCATCTTGAAATGTCGCCTTTGGTAGGTAATTAAATCGTGGCATGGTAAATTCAAATAAAAACACACCACTACCAGCATATAAACCAAAAAGCACTCCAGCCAAAGAGTTAGCGATAGATCTCCGATATTTATATTTATCAACACGGAATCCTGCGGATAATGTGAATGCAATTATTAAACAAACAAATAAACCCATGCCATAAAAATAACGATCAGGAAATGTACTTCGATAACTATCAATCATGAATGTTAATTGTGGACGAGATTTTATCGTAATCAAAGCACCTGCCAGCAAAACAAAAGCTGCACATGCGAGCACGCCTTTTTCGCGCCCCCCATTCTTTGTCAGATATATTATAATAATGATGCAAAATATAAGTAATAAACTACTTCCCAAATTATTAAAATTCAA
Source organism: Glaciimonas sp. (assembly GCA_014377145.1). The sequence goes on from JACMQE010000064.1 coordinate 4,981, forward strand.
GTAAAAAGGAAAAATTATTGGATACAACAGAGTTCTAGAAATGACCACCTCTATTATATTTGATGAATTAATATCGCCTCCCATAGGTGAAACTGATGTTAATATTCGCAACAGCATCCATGAACCCGTAAAGAACAGAAACACCAATAGTGTTAAAGCACTTTTTGATCCGAAGCTTTGAAGGCATCTATTTACCCACGTAAAATTTTTGGGCCGGCCACTTACCTGCCAGTGATGCCAAATATCCGCTCCCAAAGCTACGCAGATCAACGGATAACATAATGGATTTGTATTTGCACATAGAAAAATCATTGCATCAGTTGCAATAATTTGTGTTATCGATCTGGTGCGCAAGGAATAGCGCCGATAAACGAGCAAGCAAAAACACAAATAAAGAAACACATACCCGACATTACTTAGTCTCCCTAATACCTCATACGAGCTGTCCCCTAACGGTACCAGTAAAGTCAATAACCAAAGTATCAGGCGCGCTTCGATGCGCAACACGCTTCGCAGCAAAACGACTGGAGCCGCAGCAATCGTTGCGTAAAACAACATAGAAATTAATGAAACGAAGTGCGGCAAATATGTCAAATTTTGACCAAAAAAAGCAGCATTCAACGCATGCGCGAAAGAAAGTAATAATATGTTACCGAATACAAAATAGTCATTTGAATCTCTAGCGTTGAATAGCATATCAAAGAAACCACGATTGATAAGCCCAGCGCTCCAAGAGCCATCCTCAGCGTAAAGTACGGGAGTAAAAATGGAGTGCGCATTGCGGAGGTAGAGAATGATCAGGCCCACGGCGAGGAAACCCATCCATTGGGCCAGGCCAGGTTCCCGCGTGGGCTCACTGGGCTCATCCCGTGCGAAAGGAAAATTGCCACTCAAACCGTACATGATCATTAAAAAAGCAATGATCAGGGCAAGCTTACCTGTCGCAATCCGTAACAAGGATACAAGTGAAAAGGGCGTTTTTAGAATAATTTCATGAACATTGGGAAAGACGCCAAAAGGATCGTCGGCACCTCTGGTGGGAGCGATAACTACCTCACCCTTTTGTGTCCCGATCTGGTCAAGTTGATTAATCGTGACGAATTTACTTTCGCTAATGTTGCGGATGCCAGTGCCAGAGATGATTTTCAGGTTCTTTATTGTGACCCTGCCGCCCGCTTCAACCAGCGGCTTAAATCCAATCAAATCGTATTGCCCAGCGCTCAATGGATAACTGGCGGTCTGGCTGGTGTTAACCTGGGGGAAATTCACAACCCAGCCCGGGTCTGCGATCTGACCATCCTTCGTATAAAGGACTTTCAGTATTCCCGGCTGCGTGCTCCTTGCATCGAAGACAAGCAAACCAGAAGGTTCGTTTCGCAATTCGCCATAGGAAATTCCGAGTACACAAATCACTAACCCCAGCAGAAAAGCTAGCCAAGGGCGGATGTCGGTTTTCACACTTTTAAATACTGAGAATCTCACACGAATTTCTTTTCTAGCACAAAATAAAATTTAATATAACCTAGCCCCGGCATTGTTGGGTGTGCAAACTTAACCGCCCACCCCTTTTGCTGGACACACCTTACAATTTCACGGAAGGATTCGTATGTAAATGTATGGTGATGAATGTCGCTACCTTCAGTATATTTCTGTGAAGCATAATCAAAAATATTCGCATCTGACGGCTTCTAAAAAGCCCTTTCAGTAATACTCAACACAATGTTCTAAGTCGCGCGTAGGTGACGGTGATTCATAGTTTTCAATTAAATGCGCAAGGGTTGCTGGAGCACGCCTGCTGTCAAAGGTCTTGGTCATGTCCGAAACGACCAATACCAATGAACCACCTGATGTTAGCGCGCTGCAGCACGAACTGATTGCCGCGATTGGGTTATTCGTACGCCCAATGAGATTATATGCAACCACGAAATCCAGTGATGCATCTGGTATGCCTGCCAATGTTTTTATATCGGTAACGTAATTGGGACAGATCAGATCGTACGCCTTTTGCCCTGGGGTACATCACAGCCTTCAATGATTCGTACGAAAACGCGTCAGCAAAGCCGAACTGCACTTGATTGTCACTGAAAATGGTGACACTCCAACACCGAACTCCACACCTGTTCCATGAAGATGAGAGGATGCAATCTCGCGAAGGTCAACGCTGATCAGATTGATGTTTCCTACATCTGATATGTTGTTGGTAGGTGCGACCCCACCATTTAGGAAGTAGTACAGCATCTCGGGCTTCACGTCAACGACATCGGTAAACAAATTGAATCCATTTCGATTCAGCTATTTGCCATTCCTAACGCAGTGACACCGCTATTTATCGACATAAAAAACTTTTTCAACAAACGCAGATGTAGTTGAGCGTGGAAGTAAACCAGGTAACGATTTTTCCATTTTTACGCCAATTTTTTTTAACTGGGGACTATTGGCGATTAGGGAGCATGCGAGTTCAGAAAATCTAGGCGGCAAAAACCAAATAGGCCGCCGAGCCTGTTTCGCACTGCGCGAACACACCCATTGGAACCAGATAGCGTTACCTCAAGGTTCTTTGCGATCATTTCAAGGGCTGTGGGTCCTCTGGGATAGCATTGAAATCTGCGCTACTGATTTCGGCAACCGCATCGGGTTGAAAGCCGTTCTTCGCTAGCCAACTGCCATCAGTAATCCAGCTGCGCTTCCCGTTTTTGACGAGATACCAGCCATCGTCTTTGCCGCGATTAGCGGCTGGTTGATGAACAATTTTTCCCTCATATTTCTGCGCGATGGCTGAAATCACTGCTCCGGTCTTAGCTGCATCTTGGGTGTTCTCTCCACAGGCGCTCAATACGAAAATCGAGGCGAGTGTGAAGGCGAGTTTGGTGAATTTGAATGACATGGTTATTTTCCTCTGAGGTTAAGGTTGGGTTGTGGCAACAAATAAACTGCCAATAGGTTGTGTATGGTGAGCGGCTATTGGTTGATCGAATACGAATTTTGCTACTTCGCCGAGGCTGCTGTCCCAGTCACCCGCATTATCGAAAATATCGTTGGCTGCACGCTGGCGCAGGGGTGCCAGATCATCGTAGTGATCAAGCGCATAAGACAGCGTAGCTGCCAGGCAGGTTGCACTCGGGGCGGAAAGTAGACAATTTTGGCCATCCTTCAACAACCAGGTGTTAGCCTGATTGAAATTAGTCACCACGATTGCACCACATGCCATCAACTCAAATGGCAGATAGGAGGGGTGCTTGGTCATCATCATCACAAATCCGGCATGGCAACTGCGATAGAGGTCACCCGTTGCAGCATAGGGCAACATTCCGATGCTGCGTACGACACCTGTCAATCCATATTCTGCAGGATTCCAGCCGGCTCCAGCGCACACGATATCAATTGCATCACCGTATTTTTCCTTCAGTCGCTGTAAGGCCGCAGCAGCCAGCTCGAAGCCGTTGCGTGGTGTGCCAGGCCGGGCATAGTAGAAAAGCCTCTTGGGCGACGAAGCCTTTTTTCCAGTGCTAGGATAAAACACGGTCTTGTCGATAGTCGGCTTGAGCACTACTGCGCTACCGCCGTAGTCACGCTCATAAATTTCTTTCAGCGATTGTGTATTGGCTATGCCATAAAAACCGAACCGATAGCTCAGTTCGGCTTGCGCATAGGTGCTACCCGCCGGGTAAAAGGCTGGTTCGAAGTCCTGAATCATGTAGAACTTGTAGCCGGTGTTCTGCACACCGAGAAGCACGTAAGCGGTGGTCCAAAGAGTTGCGACGGAATAATCGGAGGGAGGTATGTTGATGATTGCGTGCGTTGTATCGAGAACAATCACCTCGGCTTGCGACAATAAAGGAAAGGCAAGCGAAATGTTGGCGCTAACCTCTGCGGCATTTGCGGAACCACAAATCAAAATGCGCTGCTTGATTCCATGGCAACGTTGCAGATACTCCGCAAGTCGAAGTATCGTCATGATGCCGCCGTAAAATGGATTATCAAACTGGGGGAGATACCAGTTACATATCCGGTCCTTAACACTGGCGGCAATACGTTCCGGGTGTTGCTGTTGTCGCTGCATCTGCTCGGGTGTGCAGTCAATGATGTTCGCGAGCTGCATAGCATCGCGCGTGTAACCAACCCAAGTGCTCTGCGAGCGAACAAAGGCGTCCCCCAGAAGTTGTTGTGCGACCTTACGGATAGCAGATTTGATATATCTCTTCATGACTTGAGCCTTAGTGGGCTAACCTGATCAAAGGCCGGGTTGAAATATGGGTCAACATGGAATAGAACACCATCATTCGGCCAACTTTTTTCTGGTGACTTGTCCAAATATACCCTGGCAAAAGGGTCGATTAATCCTCTTC
>JACMQE010000065.1 GCA_014377145.1 Glaciimonas sp.
GATGGCACCTGGACGCGCCACGGCACTCGTCGGACGGGCCTGATAATAATAGTCGCCTTGCGGGACGACAAAATTTAATCCATCCAATGCATCACTCAGAAAAACTATTCTCATGCGTGACGTGCTATTGCCAGCTAGATGCCCGCGCTTCAGCGGCGTTCCATAGGCTAGTAGGGTGGATTTTGATCCTGATTGCGCCATTGTTAGCTTTCGCTATGGACTTGCTGACTAGGGGGGCAACGACACAACTTGACAGCCCTGCCGAAATTAGAATCGCGCCACTGCCGACGAGCCCAAGCTGATCGATATTGCGGATAAAATCGCGACGTTTCATGATTTAACTTTCATGGCTTTACCTTTTCATAAAATTAGGACTATCCAAAATTATGCTGACTTGCAGGTTGGCTGGGGCCCGCTGCAATATTGTCAATGCTGCGCTGGTCCAGTAAAGGTGATATTGTCTCAATGAGCGGTTGTGGGTCTAATGGGACGGAATTAGTGGATGCTGTAGCGGGCAGGGCCACGAGTGCTATCGGTAGTTTGCCATTGCTCGAGCCACTGACGAAATTGATAAGGCGCATTAACGCATCAGGATTGCACTATGATTCTTCCGAAAATTTATACTCATCCCGGTGTCAGTCAGCCATATAAAGGTTGGCCTAGCTGGTATTAACGACCGGAATATTTGCTGGCCCGCAGGATGGAAACCACGAACTGATATGCGTCTTGAACTGGGTTTGATAATTTGTCCGTGACCAGAATTGGGGATTGTCGATTAAAGTGTGTAGCATGGCATTAATATCGCCATTGCTGCTAGTAAAGTGCTGTGTCAGTTTTTCTACCAGCAGGGGCCAGGTCTGTCGCTGAAAAAATATTCGACTAATTTAGTCGATACAAACTGCGCAGTGGCAGGTTGGTGCGCAATGATGTCAAGCGTTTGTTCCCCTTCTTGCTCACCATCCGGGCCAACAGTGCCCTTGATAATTTGGCCGAAAAAACTTTGTTGCCAGTATCATGGCAGCGCGGATTGAAAATGAAGGTTGGTTGGTCGCTAAGGGCATTCGCATTAGTATCGTTTTTCAGCTTTTTTAAGTTGATGGTCCAACCGCTTAAAATGCGCGCCAATGCGATCAAATCAGCTTGGGTATAGCCGCCATTTACGCCTAGCGTATACAGTTCCAGTCATTCACGACGGTAATTTACGTTTAAGCCTTTGAAGCGCCTTTGGCTTCTGGCGTATTGTCGTCGCTGCTGAGCCAGTTATCGAGGTAATACAGCATTGCGGGATGGGGTGCGACCGATCCTAGTAAATGGCGGAAGTTGCCGATTGCGTTGGGGGGCAGAACAGTTTTTTCATATTTGTTATTCCAGTATCTGACCCATTCTTTGCATTCAAAAACATTGAAGTGATTGAACCAAAATTCGGTCATTACTTCGTGCAGTTGACGTGGACTTTCAGTGGCTTGCCACATTCTGGCTTCATGCTTTTGCAATGTGATTTCTTTCTTGGCAAGCTGATGAGGCTGATTTTTGTCTTCTTGCGTCACCGACTTTGGCAGGAAAGAAGGCGGTCTGTACTGATGATAAAGCTGCTTAGTAGAGAGTTGATAGCTTGACAATCAGTCAACGCTAATGGTGTGGTCAGTCCTTGAAGAAGAATAAATAGGGCGATGTACAACAAAGAGATGGCGAGGAATCGAGACTTTGATGTGATTCTCATGATTGGTATCTTATTTCACCTAAGCCCAAACACTGGGCCATCTCGTCGGTTGGTCAAATTGATGCGTTTGAATCAATGTTAACGTGCCAGCAGCTATTTGGTGCACACCGCGTGTGTAACGAGTTGTAGTGTCTTTGACACATAAACATTTATGACTTACGCATATTGCTGCAGCAACGGGCTTACCAAACCCTGCCGAATTGAAGTTGGTGGGGATATGTAAAGGTAATGAAATGTACCGTATTAAGTACAAAATGCACAATAATCGGTGCTTCTACAAGTTTAACGATAAGGTAAGCGTAAGCATACCCGAAGCCGCTGAAATAGATCAGGCCGAACATTGCGCCCGAGAAAAAAACGATAAATACCCTAGAAATTTTGGTTTCGGGAAACGTTTTGGTCAGACGCTCTTGCAGAAATCCTCTAAAAATGCCTCTTCTGCAACGCATGTGAATAGCAGATTGGTGGGCAGGAAAATCGGCGCATACCAGGAAAATTTAACCTCAAGTTAAACGAATCCGAGCAAAAGTGACGCAAGAATAGCAATGGTGGTGGTGATCGAGGGGATAGGAAGGGAGCGCTGTAGTATACCGCGCCAGTCTGCAGCAAACTTGGCAAGCTTGCAAAGGAGGCCCAGAAGTATTAATCCGATTGTCGCTTTATCAAAATTGGCATACTGACTGAATGGCATGGCATTAGCAGAAAATTTTATCTTTGCGACTAGCATGGGATTATTGAAGTCGGGTAATCGATGCGTAGCAAACGCTAGAACTAATAGCGTGGTGATGAGTATGAAGATAAATTTTCGCAACCTATAATTCTCTGAATGACTTGCCAGATAAACAAAGATGGCAAAAATACCGAGTTCGACAACGCCGATCCAGGTAATAAAACGACCTGTCAAACCGGCAATCATTGAAGCGATGAAGAGTGCGATCCAAGGTTTAATACTTCGGTTGCTGATCTTTATCGGATTAGCCTAAACGGTACAGATTGCAAGGGCCAGTAACCCAAAAGTAATGGCTGTCATTTCGGGATTGTTCATTGTTTCTTTACGAAAAAGACAAAAAATGGCAATCTTTGTAGTGACAATCAAGTGGGAGAGTGGAAGTCGCTTATATCTGAATGGGGATGACAGTATCAAATTACTTTTCCGGGATTCATTAAATTGAGGGGGTCAAGCGCCTTTTTAATTGTCTTCATCAGATTAAGTTCGACAGCGGATTTGTAGCGTTGTAATTCTTCCCGCTTTAATGCACCAATGCCATGCTCGGCAGAGATGGAGCCGCCGAATTGATGCACGCTGTCATGCACGACTAGATTGATGGCTTGCTGCTGCGCTAGAAACGCGTCTACGCATTGACCGGCTTCAGGCAAAACGTTGTAATGCAAATTGCC
>JACMQE010000066.1 GCA_014377145.1 Glaciimonas sp.
GGGTGGCTTATTCATCTCGACAACTATCACTACCATTGATAATTGAAGATAAATGTGGTGCAAAGTCGCGGCTGTTCCACGGTCCGGGTGGCGGCGAAATATTCAGACGATTATTGGCGCGATAAGCAGTTAATAGATGTCAGACCAACAAAAAGGGAGATTGAGAATGAAACTAACTAACAACTTACTGATAACCATGTTCAAGCATCTCTCTTTAACTCGCGTTGGGGGAGGTATGATTACTTTAGCCCTAGTTGTCTTCGGCGTGCAGAGTATGGCTTTTAAACCGGACGAGGCTTCTCACGGGCACAAATTCATTACGGCAGGGATTTTGTCAGGTGGCTTTAATTACCAAGGCAAGTTGGTTCCGCAGTTCTCAACAACTTTTTCGAACGGCAAAACGGCGGCATTTTCCAAAAAAGCAGTGGATGACGTAGTTCTTGGGAACTATACAACCGATTGGGGTAAGCAAAATTTAGTCAATATAAACGATGTAGATTTTCCTTCGGAGAAAGAGTTTCTCGATGAAACTGCGCATTGCGACAACGATACTGTTACTGATTGCTCCCTTCGGATAACGAACAAACTAAACGGTCTGGTACTTCAAAGCTTAGCAGCATATGCTTCGTTACCTGAGAACGACCAGACGGCACCGGCAGGCAAGAGATTAATAGGCAGAGCCCGTCTTCATCTAGGCAAAAGTTTTCATACCTTGCAAGACTTTTATGCCCACAGCGATCACGCAAACCGGAAAGCGGACACGGATTTGTACACGGCTTTGTATACAGTCGTACGCGGTAACTCTGCACCTTTTCGGTCTGCAAATCTGCAAGCTTTGTATAGCGGACGTAAATACAACGAATGCACACCCGTTTCCCCTGGAGGAAACTACGTTTTAAACGAAAGCAAGCCCAGTAATGGGCCACCGACCACTGGCTATTTCGCGCAAGGAGCGACGACCGTAGTTACATCTATTTTAACAGGAGCGTTTATTGGTGGTGCTTCGGACGTAGATGGCCAAGCTCGTTGCGATCACGGTAACTATACCGATATAAGCAGTACCAATGGCATAAACAAAGATGATAAAGACCCGCAATACAGCATCGACATTCCGAAGAGCTGGATAGCCAAAGCACGTGCTGCGCACATTAGTGCTTCTTATCTAGCTGCCCAACATACAAGTCAACTGATGAACGATTTGGTATCTGCAATCAAGGCTTACCCTGAAATGACAGACTATCAAAGGGACACCATGATTGCCGGTTTACTCGGCATTGATCAAGGTAAGACTGCTTTTGGCTTTGTGGTTGATACGACGGGAAGCATGGGGCCAATTATTGACGGAGTAAAGACCCAAATTCAAAAACAGATTGACGCCGTTGTGGCTGCAGACGTTTCTGTCAGACAGAAGTTTTTACTGGTTGACTATGGCGATCCATACATCGGAACTGCATTCATCGGGAGTCCCAGTGACGTCAAGGCCAAGGTATCTGCTTTAGTGGCCGATGGCGGGGGTGATTGCCCGGAGTTGGCGTTCGGGGGACTGCTGAGAGCAGTTGAGGCGGCGCCTGAAGGAATTAAGTTGTTTTTGTTCACAGACGCGTCGGCAAAGGATGCGGAACTCGAAGGCGCAGTGACCACAGCTGCTGTTGCCAAGAAAATTGAAATAAACTTTAACGCATCCGGTTCGTGCTCGCCGATCGATCCATCATATTATCGAGTGGCTGCTGCTACGGGTGGTCAAGTCATCGTCACAGATCACACTGCAGCAGGGGTAGCGGCGGCGTTTGTCGGTGTCTCGATTGAAGAGAACGGTTCGAGTCTTTCACCTGTTGTCATTGAGCGGGGTACGCTTAACGCAGCCAAGACAGTTGATGTAGTTGTCGAAACGGGAGCCACAAAACTGCTGGTGCTGGCAACTTCAGTTTCTGGAACTATTCAATTCATTGCACCGAATGGCAGTCCCGTTGTGAACAGCGCGACAGGCGGCATAACAGATTTTCTTGGCGGTCGAGGATTGAAGGTTACCAATCCGGTTGCTGGGGTTTGGAAAGTTGTATACACGATAGCAGGCGCGCCGAGTGACTACAGCATCAAGGCAGATGTAGCGTCCACATCTAGCCTTGAACAATTTAATTTCTTGTCAGATAAACTTTCTGGTCGCGAAGGTCATGAGGGATATCAGCCCTTTGCAGGAATGCCGCCCCTAGGACCGGTTCGTTTCCAAGCGCGGTTAGCTGGTGCAATTGGAAATCCAATATTCCAGGCAGTCGCGGACAATGGAACGGTATTGAGTGAATTTAAGACTTCGCGGGAAACTGATAAGGACTATATTGGCACTGCGGATTTGACGACGACGCCATTTAGAGTCCGTATGCTCGGTGTGGACGCGGTGGGTAAAGCAATAGTGCGTACCCAGGCAAATCTCTACACACCCACCCAGCTATTGGTCCGAGTAGTGGATGCGCCGCGTTTTGTGGTGGGAGGAGTGAATAAAGTTGTTATTCAGGTTACTAACCCTGGAAGTAACGGCATAGTTGCGCTTGCTGCCACTACTACGGATGGCTCGGTAAGCGACATTAAGCCGGCATCCCTTGCTTTGGCGACTGGCGCCAGTGCTTTGGTGGAAATATCAGTTGTGCTACCTGCTGCAGTTAGAACCGATACTTTAGGTAGCCTCGAAATAAAAACCACCAAAGAAGGTGTAACAGAAAAGACTCCGGTTCTTTTTGAGGTAGCTGCAGACAGTGATGGCGACGGTATTCCAGATATTGAGGAGATGGGTCCGACTGGTGCGGATGCACTGTACGACGGCAATGGTGACGGCATTCCTGACTATAAGCAGGCCGAGGTCCTATCGCTGCATTCGCGTAGTCGTAATGCCTATCTAACGCTCAGCATCGATGGGCCAGGTCGGTTTGCGCTGGCTACCGCCGCTATGGCACCAGCTGACACTATGAATTTGAAGTTTCCATTGGACTTATTTGATTTCAAGATTGTTGGCCTTTCCAACGGCGCTTCAACAAAAATCAAGATGCGATTCCCCGAATACCTTGCTCCTCAAGGGTATTCCAAGTACGGTCCGTTACCGAACAATAAGACGCCGACTTGGTACGATTTTGCGGACGACGGGAAAACTGGGGCCAAATTCACAGGTAGTGTGCTGACGCTCTCGCTAATTGACGGTGGCCGTGGCGATGATGATCTTTTGGCGAACGGTGAGATTGTTGATATAGGTGGGCCGACGCAAGTGAAGTTTGCCGGAGTTAGTTACCCCCTCGACGCTGCATCCCCTACGCCCCCGATCGGCACTGGAGCAGCGCCTGCTTCCCCGTCAGGCAGTGGAGGTTGCACTGTGGGCCACAAAGAGCAGGCGGATATCTCTTTGCTTCTACTTTTGCTGGCTGCCATCGGCTTTGCTATGGTCAGAGTTCGGCGCAGGCTAAATGCACAGGAGGCGAGGAAGTGATCTGCAATGCACCTGGTGCTCTTGCTTATCGCGTTTCCGTTGTTAGAAGAAATCGTTTTTCGTTGGGGCGTCCAGCGCAGTATCGAGGAGCGATCGGAAGCGTGGCGTGGCATTCCAAGTAATTTAGCCACGTCGCTGCTATTTGCTGCAGCGCACGTACCGGCATGGGGTTGGTTCCACGGGGTTTTAGTTGTACTTCCTTCATTGGTGCTGGGCTTTGTCTATCAAAAGACCGGAACACTTTGGTATTGCATCGTGTTGCATGCAACTTTTAACCTCATTGGAAGCTTGTTAGATGTACCGTATAAGTTGCTTGCTTATGTTGCTCTCGCTGGCCTCAGGCTGCAGTAAGGTAGACCAACCCGAGGTTATGCGCTGGACGGTTGCAGCCGGTAGGTCCCATTGTCTGATGGTGAGTCCGAAGGGTGCGCTTTATGCGGTTGGACTCAACCATATGGGACAACTCGGAATTCCCAAGCCAGATAGTGTTTACCCTGTGTCATTACACGTGGCTAATATTGGTCCCATCAAACAAGCTGCAGTTGGTCTAGCTCACTCTGTTGTATTGACCAAAAAGGGTGAAGTCTATACTTTTGGCGATAATCTGCATGGTCAGCTCGGTCAGCCAGGATTGCGCTACTCCTATCAGCCTACGAAGTTGCCAGAGCTGAATAGAGCAAATTGGATTGCTGCGGGAGATGCTTACAGTTTGGCTGTTATGCCGTCGGGTGTGCTATTTGGGTGGGGTAGCAATTACAAGCGACAGCTCGGCCTAACGCAAGGAGAGTACGCATCTCGGCCGGTTAAACTAACTGGACTAGACTTGCCAATTGCTGCTCCTGTAGCCGCGAAAGTAAAATTAGCACAGACCACCTATCCCCAAACACGGGTTAATAAGAGCAGTATTACCCAAGTAGACTTGGGCGCATCGGCCATTTATGATGATTACCAACAACTAGATGACCATACTTGGATAGGCATTTATGCCAGCGGACAGATTGAGTATGGAGGTAGCCCCTGCGGATTTCCAGAACGATGACGGCCAGTCCTGTGCACTCTCCTGTGTCAGACACCCATTCACGACCGCTCGCCTGATTTCCTGAAACTATTTACCGCCTTGCGATGGCGGCTGTATTTCTGTTGGGATATCTAACACCTGCATGCCAAGATATCTTTGATACCGAACGCTGGATGGACACCCATGCTTTATCTGTCGTAGAAGACGGAATTGGCTCGCGTCCTCAGCCACCAGCGGTAAATGAACGCTCGACCTGTGTTCTCTCCACCTCAATTATCTTCAGCGAGTGCTTACCATGGGCAAGCTGGCATCTTAATGCGCGGGGCAAGCCGTTTAATACTTTCTGTCAGAGTTCCATCTCTATGGTGATCGCAGATCTCGAAACACAGAGTGCCTTGCGTTATGGCAGGGGCGTTGTGATGGCACACGCCAGTGTGGCGCATTTTTTGTTGCCCACAACGCAGAGGGAGGCGTTGATCGTAAAGCTGCCAAAGAGGTATTTACAGAAATAAATCAGTCACTGCGACCGTTGGTGAGTTTTCTAGATATGGTCATGTGTATCGTGCAAAACGACAATCTGCTTGTGGTTGGCAATCCCATTGAAGTGAATAAGCTGATGGGAGCCATTGATGCCAATCCCGGTCTCCGCAATGATTTACAGACGCTGGCCAGCCAACTCAAAATTCGAGCGGGTGGTATGGATCGCAACTGGTTAGAAAAAGTGCTCAAAAGCTTTGGTGACAAAGGCTATCAAAGCAAATCAAGTCCAGAGTGTTTCAACATGCACTATGGGTTAAAGTTTTTGATTGTTAGGTAATGCTAGGGATCACGTCCAAAACTCAGCTTCGAAAGCGCTCCTAGACAGATATGTCACGCCTAATGAAACGACAGCGCCAACTGCCTGCATTTTTGGCTGCACTCGTCGGCTTCTTGCCCGAATTACAGCCCGTTGGCTGTATGCAGACGCACTCATGCCTGCGCCCTCTGCAAAAGCCGGCTTTTGGCCATCCATAAATTGCACAGCGCAAACAGCGTGATGAGTCGCGCCGTGTTTTTCTTCAGACCAC
>JACMQE010000067.1 GCA_014377145.1 Glaciimonas sp.
AGCGCGATATTACAGATTATATTTTCGGCTTTTATAAATGTAAAAGATTGCATTCAACTCTAGAACATCTGTCGCCTGCTGCTTTTGAATAGATAAATTCAGAAAAACCTAAAGAACTGTCTGTTTTAATTTGACCACGACGACGGATGCTGTGATTTTTTTGCCATTTCCGCCTTGGCGCGTCACGGGGAACATTGGCGGTAGAGTCGAGGTAGTGTTTTTACTGCGTGTCTTCCTGTCTCTATTGTGGCGGATGGAGTTGATTTGCTCACATATTGAGTGCTGGGGTGCCATCTTGTTTGTTTGGCCTTCTTGCGGGAGACGTGTGATGTCTATTCTCAGTGCGATAAACGGTTTTTGCAGAAGTTATTAGTTACCATCAAGAGTTTCTTCCTTTCTCAAATCATGCTGCACTATCGCCCCTCTGATGTAGGATTCTATGTTTCCGTTGTGTTTTCTAATTAATGAATCCAATCTCCTTAAACCGTTTCTCCTCGCTATAGCAATACGTTCGCCCCTCGTTATTCTGCTTTCTTTAGCGGTTTTAAGCGCTTGCCAGACGAGCACACCGCCAAACTCGATCCCATCTGTTACCCAGAAGGAAACACCTCGTCATATCAAAATTAGTTTGGCGCTGGGTGGGGGGCTGCGCGTGGTTTCGCGCATATTGGCGTAATCAAAGCCTTGGAAGCACAGGGAATTATGGCAGATATCTTGGTAGGTACAAGCGCCGGGATTGTTGTTGGTGCGGTGGCAACGGATCTAAATTCCGGTCAGCCGATTTTGTTTCGACGAGGCAATACCGACTTGGCTGTGCGTGCTTCATCGGCATTGCCGGGGGTATTTCAGGCAGTGAAGATTGGCAATCGTCAATATGTCGATGGCGGGCTAGTGGCACCCGTCCCGGTAAATTATGCCAAAGAGATGGAAGCGGATTTTGTGATTGCGGTGAGTGTCTCTGCTGCGCCGGAAGCGGAGGCGGCATCGAGTTCGGTCGATATACTGCTTCAGACATTTACCATTACGGGGCAAAGTATTAACAAAAATGACCTGAAAGATGCCGATATTGTGATTCACCCCGAACTTGATGCAATGAACGGCAACGATTTTAATGCGCGTAATATTGCTATTCTTGCTGGCGAGCAAGCGACGATGGCGCAAATGCCCCAGATTAAAAAGAAGCTACAGGAAAAACGAGGCGACTAATGCCAGAATGCAGCGGGAGACGATCAAATAGATGGCCTCGTCAACTTGCACGTAAGCCGTTTTTTCAATAAAAAAGCCACATACTCTGGATGTGGCTTTTTTATTGAAATTTAGTTTGGATGGTTATTAAGTAATTATTGCTGCGTTGCCGTGATATTTTCTGCTTTCGCCGGATCAAGATCGCTAATCCGGCGTGCGCCATTAAAGCGATTTTTCCAATAAGCAATGTCCATACTTTCAATCCGCACTGCAGCCCCGGTGCGTGGCGCATGAATAAATTTATTGTCGCCCAAATAAATACCAACATGAGAAAAACTACGTCGCAAAGTATTATAAAAAACCAAATCACCCGGCTTCAAATCTTGCTGGTCTACTTTCTCACCTTCTCTGCTTAGCTCTACGGAAGTACGCGGCAAATTTATTCCCAGCGCTTCCTTGAATACATAGCGGACCAATCCGCTGCAGTCTAGTCCTGTTTGTGGGGTATTACCGCCATATTCGTAATGGATGCCAATTAATCCAATTGCACTTTGCGCAAGATCCGTTGCACGTTCGGTCAATTGCTCTGTGAATTGTTGAAACTTACTGCGAGGAGCCTTGTTGGAAGGACCAGTAAAGAGCGGCGCATTGTACAGATCCGTAATATCAGTTCCCCATGCCAGACTAGTCAACCCGCAACTGGCGATCATGGCAGATGTCAGTATTAGTGTATAAAAAGAAGGGAGGACTGTTTTAATCATCATCTTATTGAGGCTTGAGTCGATATGACCGCATGAATGTAAGTGAGTAGGAGTCCCGTGTTGAATCACGGGTTTAACTCAAGATACATAACCTGACGGCAAATTAGGTCACAAGTTCTTAGACGAATAAATTAATTACAGATGATAATAATAATCGAAAAATGCTTTTTCGTATGTCATTTTTTGCGTTAATGTATTTCGCATAGGTATATTTAGTCTCTCTCAAGTACGATAAATGGCATCATCCAAAGGAAAAATAATGAAATCGAAACAAGTGTTAACGCTCGACGACGTCAAAAAAATTGCAAATGCCGCTGAGCTAGAAGCCAAAACGAACAAATGGGCGGTGACGATTTCTATCGTTGATGATGGCGGACACTTATTGTGGCTGCAGCGACTGGATGGTGCGGCTCCGATTTCGGCGCACATTGCACCGGCTAAGGCTAAAACTGCTGCTTTGGGTCAGCGTGAGTCAAAAGTTTATGAAGATATGATCAACAATGGACGCTTCTCATTCATTACGGCGCCTAATTTGGAAGGTTTGCTTGAGGGCGGCGTGCCGATTATTGTAGGTGGTGAATATTTAGGCGCGATTGGTGTATCTGGAGTCAAGTCATCGGAAGATGTGCAAATTGCCAAAGCCGGCATGGCCGCTTTAACAGCTTAACTTTTTAGTTTTTGTGGGGGAGTAATCGAATCTGCATTACCCTCCACGGATAAAAATTGATGTATAAAGAATACGGATTAGTCATTATGTTTAAGAAAAGTAATTTTTTGGCAATCTCTGTGTTTTCTGGACAGGAGCAATCGCGCTTCAAAGTCCTTGTAAGCTGTTTGCGGGATGGTAAAACAGCCTGTTTCTAAATTGCCATGTCAATGCTGCCTGATTCATTTCGGCAGACGC
>JACMQE010000068.1 GCA_014377145.1 Glaciimonas sp.
AGCATTAGAAGGTGAAAACGCCATTCTGACCCACCGCGATCTGATGGGCGCAACTGACCCAAAGAAAGCCGAAAAAGGAACAATTCGTGCTGACTTCGCAGACTCAATCGATGCCAATGCAGTGCATGGCTCCGATGCTGCCGAGACCGCGGCCGTTGAAATCCCTTATTTCTTCCCTGCGCTGAACTTGTACTCACGTTAATTTACGTAGCAGGAAGTAGTAAAGTGTTAAACATTACAAAGAAGTATAGCTAATTAATAAGTTAGCAAGTAGTAATCCGTTGATCACTTTGGCGTTTATAAAATTTTTTATGTATTCTGAATGACCAACAATTAGATGGAATCTGTCATGACCGTTCTCACCAACCTGCTCGATATAAGACCCCGCGCAGTTTGTCGCTTATTGCGATGCATTGGGTGAGGAGCCGTTTCGTGCTGAACAATTAATGCGCTGGATACACCAATTTGGCGCAAGCGATTTTAATGCAATGACTGATTTAGCTAAATCATTGCGAGACAAGCTTGCTACACACGCGCTGATCGTCGCGCCAGCCTTCATCAGCGACCATACATTCAATGATGGCACGCGCAAGTGGTTACTGAATGTGGGGCAGGGTAATGTCTTAGAAGCGGTATTTATTCTCGAGGAAAATCCAGTACTTTGTGTATCTCGACTCAAGCTGGTTATGCCGTAAATTGCCGTTTCTGTTCGAATGGTAAGCAAATTTTTAGCCGCAATCTGACTTTTGGTGAATTTATCGACCAGTTATGGATGGCTAAATTTGAGCTGCGGAAATCAAAAAATATAGGACCAGGTCCCAAGGGCGAGTGCCAAATTACCAACTTGGTAAGGGTGGGCATGGGCGAGCCACTACTGAACTATGAACCGACGGTGTCTGCGTTAAAACTGATGTTGGACGATAACGCTTATGGCTTGTCTCGACGTAGAGTGACGTTATCGACCAGCGGTATAGTACCAATGATAATAGATAAACTTTCATCTGGAGTTTGCACCGCTTGATTTTGTAACATTTGATATTGTATGCTCGATGGTGTTAAAGACAGCAATCGTAATGCACGTGAGTTGGTTGCTTTGGTCCAGGGCCGTAATGGCAGCGAAGCTGTTTCATGCAAATTCAACCTAATTCCCTTCAATCCATTTCCAGAGTCTGGCCCTAAACGATCAAATAATCTACGCATAAAAGCATTTACTCAAATCTTGATGGACGCCAATATCATCACAACGATACGCAAGACCTGTGGTGACGATATCGATCAGCATGCGGAAAGCTAGCTGGCGAGGCGCAGGATCGTACAAAAATGCAGGAACGTATGCAAAAAATGGTTAAGTATCAGCAAAAATTTGGTAAGAATTTTGGTTGTGTCGTCGAGGTATCCGAGTGAAACGAGGGCAATGGAGTATTCTTCTCATAGCTATCATCGTGTTATAGTCGTTAGCGGGGTGCTCAACGCAACCGGGTGGAAGTTTTTGACTATTGGCGAATCAGACCTGCGTTGCGAGCTGCCAACTAATTCTGATCTGCCTGATGCACAACGTCGTGCGCGTATTCGTCTTCAACTGGCGGTTGGTTATTACGTGCAAGAAGGGGCAGCTGGAAGTCGTGTTGGATGAGGTGAAGCAGGCTATATCTTCTGATCCAGCGTTTGCTGATGCTTTACAGTATGCGTGTGGATTGATTTATATGGACATGGGTGAAGCCACGCTAGCCAATGATAATTTGCAGCGTGCTCTTAAAGCAGCACCTAATAATCCCGATATTTCCAATAACTATGGTTAGTTTTTATGTCAAAACGGGCGAGAGAAAGAGCCTATTTCCTATTTTCAAAGCGCATTAAGAAGTCGCCCATATCTATCTCCTGCCAAGGCACTCACCAATGCCGGGGTTTGTAGCTTGAAAATGAAGGATCGTGTCAGCGCAGAGCACTATTTTTTACAGACATTTCAGTTCGAATCCGTTAATCCTCTGACTAACGTTAATCCGGCTTTGTTATCGATGGATCGTAAAGATACTGAGCACGCACGGTTTTGTATTAATTTGGTTACCAAGGTGGATTTGCTAAGCGCCGATGTTTTATCAATGGCAATTAAGGTGGAGCGTAAGTTGGATAATTACGTAGCAGCAACAAATTTGGTGATGCAGTTGCACCAAGGTTATCTAAGATCTGCAGAATATGCATCCTATAAACGCGGAGCCTTTGATGAGTGATCAGCAACAGTTTATTGCCAACCGATCTGGCGAGGAAGTAACTGGTAATAACGAACCGGTAGCCGACACGTTGCCATCGGTTGGCGCACAATTGGCGCATATACGTCAGAAGCACGGTTGGTCCATAGATGATGTCGCCCATCAGCTCAAGCTCGCACCGCGTCAGATTCAAGCAATCGAAGATGATAATTATGCTGCACTCCCGACTATTGTCATGACGCGGGGGTACATTCGTTCCTACGCAAAGATATTGGGACTTGATCCCGCCACAATTTTGCCAGGCACCAATCCCGCAGCTCCCACCCGCATACAAATTTTAGGTAAAAAATCATGTTCAACAATTTTTGCTGAGTCCAGATTATTACTTTCAGGGCGCAGTCGCGCACCTTATAAATGGCTATTGTGGACTATTGTATTGGTTATTGGAGCGGGCTTGGTAGTGCATTTGGTGGACTCTTAGCTTTGCGTCAGCCGCCGGTAGGGGGCGGTGTGCCACCTTCTGCGACAGAGGCTTCAAATCAGACGTTGCATATAGTTTCCAGACCAACTTTAAGTGAAGCTAGCATTAATGTTAGTAATGCCACTAATGCTAATAGGGTAGCTTCGTCTGCCACCAATGCAGTGACAAACACCAATGCGAAATTGTTAATTCCTGCTAGGACAGCGTTCCTTGAGGCTCAGGTTAATCAGTTACGTTTAACTTTTAAGCGAGATGCGTGGGTTGAAATAAAGCGCGCTGACAAAAGCACACTTTTTTCACGCGTGGGTAAAGCAGGTAGCACTGAAACAATCGATATCGATCAACCAGTGTCTGTTGTCATTGGTAATTTGACCGGTGTCGAGGTAACTTTGCGAGGAGTACAATTTGATCTTAAAACTGACGCCAGAAATAACGTTGCCCGATTGAATCTGAAATAAATCTGAAAGTCACCACTCAATGTCGCACAAAAATTCTCCGATAGCTTCAGGTTCCGGCATTAGTCGCATTAGTCGTGCTGCCATGATCAGTTATGGCATGCGGCATATTTTGATCGGGGGCGGTGCGTCTGTTGTCGTGCAGTCGATGACCAATACTGATACTGCGGATGCAATTGGTACGGCGATTCAGATTAAAGATCTGGCACGTGCTGGCTCTGAGCTCGTGCGTCTTGCTGTAGATAGGCCTGAAGCCGCAGCAGCAGTTCCAGCGATTCGTGAGCAGCTCGACAAGATGGGTGTCGACGTCCCTCTAGTGGGTGACTTTCATTACAACGGGCATACGCTGTTAACTGACTATCCAGAATGCGCGCAAGCACTTTCCAAATATCGGATTAATCCGGGTAATGTTGGTAAGGGTACTAAACGTGACACGCAGTTTGCTCAAATGATAGAGATCGCTTGCAAATACAATAAGCCAGTGCGTATCGGCGTTAATTGGGGCAGTCTTGATCAGGCACTATTGGCCCGCATCATGGACGAGAATGCGCAACGCAGCAAACCATGGGTGGCGCAAGCAGTCATGTACGAAGCGTTGGTGACGTCCGCGATCGAGAATGCCTTACGCGCCGAGGAATTGGGCTTGGCTCCGAACAGTATTATTTTGTCCTGCAAAGTTTCTGGTGTGCAGGACTTAATTGCGGTGTATCGTGAGTTGGCGCGTCGCTGCGATTACCCACTGCATCTGGGATTGACTGAAGCGGGTACGGGAAGCAAAGGGATTGTTGCTTCTACAGCCGCATTGTCAGTTTTGTTACAAAAAGGGATTGGTGACACAATCCGGATTTCTTTGACGCCCGACCCCGGTGGAGATCGCTGCAAAGAAGTGGTGGTCGCACAGGAAATATTACAAACGATGGGGCTACGTAAATTTGCACCGATGGTAATCGCCTGCCCCGGTTGTGGTCGTACTACGTCAACGATATTTCAGGATTTGGCAGATAAAATTCAGACTTATTTACGTGACCAGATGCCGGTGTGGAAAAAAAATTATCCAGGCGTCGAGGGCATGAATGTGGCGGTCATGGGCTGTATCGTAAATGGTCCCGGTGAATCAAAACATGCGAATATCGGTATTAGTTTGCCTGGAACCGGTGAATCATCTGTGGCACCAGTTTTTATCGATGGTGAAAAAAAGATGACTTTGCGCGGTGAGCGCATCGCGGAAGAATTCCAGGGAATAGTTCTGGATTACGTTAAAAAACGGTATGCCAAACAGGTAATCTGACCGCAACTAATCAAGCAAATAGGTTAATGCGCTGAACTTCAGAGCGCCAAAACATCTACAAATAAATGATATTCAAGCGAACACCAAGAAGCATGTCCGAAACTAAAAAAGTTGAAAAAATCGTAGGTGTTAAAGGAATGAACGATATCTTGCCCGCTGATGCAGCGCTTTGGGAGTTGTTTGAAAACACCGTCGAATCGGTATTGAAGAGTTACGGCTTTCAGCAAATTCGTACTCCTATCGTCGAACTCACTGCGTTGTTTGCGCGAGGTCTTGGTGGAGTAACCGACATAGTTGAAAAAGAGATGTATTCGTTCACGGATTCAATGAATGGCGACAACCTGACCTTGCGTCCTGAAAGCACCGCCAGCGTAGTTCGTGCAACAATTGAGCATAATTTGACGTACGATGGTCCTAAACGGTTGTGGTACAGCGGTCCTATGTTCCGTCATGAGCGTCCACAGCGAGGACGTTATCGTCAGTTCCATCAATTCGGTGCCGAGGCAATTGGCTTCACCGGGCCGGATATCGATGCAGAGCTGATTATGCTTTGCCAACGCTTATGGGACGACTTAGGACTCGACGATATTAAACTGGAATTAAATTCCATCGGCGACGCAGCAGAACGCAATCTTCATCGTGCTGATTTGATTGCTTATTTTGAGGCGCACAAAGACTTGTTGGACGCTGATGCGCAACGTCGTTTGCATACCAATCCATTACGGATTCTAGATACAAAAAATCCTGCCATGCAGGAAATGGTCAATGGAGCACCGCAATTACTGGACTATCTTGGTGGAGAGTCACGTGCCCATTTCGAAGGCATACAAAAAATTCTGAATTACAACAATATTCCGTTCACTATAAATCCGCGCCTGGTACGGGGTATGGACTATTACAACAGGACTGTATTTGAATGGGTTACTGATCAATTGGGTTCCCAGGGAACGGTATGTGGCGGTGGCCGCTATGACCCACTGATCGAAATGTTTGGCGGTAAACCGACCCCTGCTTGCGGTTTCGCTATGGGCGTGGAACGTCTGCTCGAATTGATGCGTGCCAAAGGTGAATCGATGACCCGCAACGAATGCGACGTTTATCTGGCCCATCAGGGTGATGCTGCACAACTACAGTCGTTTGTCCTTGCTGAGCGTTTGCGTAGTGCCGGGCTGGATGTTGTGCTACATTGCGCATCGGCAAATTCGGGCAGCAGCTTCAAGTCACAGATGAAACGCGCTGATGCAAGCGGCGCTGCGTATGCAGTTATTATTGGTGAAGATGAAGTTGCTAATGGCAATGCGAAAGTTAAAGTACTTCGCGCTGAAACAGGCGGAAAAGAAGATGAGGCTAATCAGGCGCTTGTGCTTTTTGATGGTATCACTGCTTATTTGGTAGATCAGATTGTCAGCAACGATGGTCACGACCACTAACACGTTCATTATCACCATTAAAATAAATTAATATGGCATACAATCTTGAAGAGCAAGAGCGACTAGCGTCCATTAACGACTGGCGGAAAAAATACGGCAATCTCGTCACTTGGGTGCTGCTCATTGTGCTCGCCGGTTATTCAGGATGGGGCGGCTGGAAATATTATCAAAACAGCCAGGCGTCCAAGGCTTCGAATTTGTACGAGGAATTGCAAAAAGCAGTCGGCGTTAAAGATAATGCTAAAGTGCAGCGCGCTACATCGGATATGCAACAAAAATTCGGCGGTACAGCTTACGCGCAGATGGCTGGCCTGAACGCTGCCAAAGTCGCTTTTGATGCAAATGACCTAAATGGCGCGAAAATCCAGTTGCAGTGGGTCATCGATCATGGCCGGCAGAAGGAGTATAAATCTATCGCTAAAATTCGACTTGCAGGCATTCTACTTGATCAGAATGCGTATGATGAAGGCCTGAAAGCTTTGAGCGGTGACGTATTGCCAGAATTTGCGAGTGCCGTAGCCGATCGCAAGGGTGATATTCTGGTCGCTCAGAATAAACTTGACGAGGCGCGTGTCTCTTATCAATTAGCTCTCGACAAGGCCGGGCAGGATAATCCTGGTCGCCAATTGATTCAAATAAAATTAGATGCGATTGGTGGAGTGTCAGCCAAAGCTGCTGCTTAAAATGCTTGGTTATATTTGGTTGGATATGGCGGTTAAATAAGCTGCTTGATCGCTGAAAAGATACGCTCAAAAAATTTTCCAAAAAAGGTAAGCAAATGCAGAAAATGCACAAAGTCCGTACAGCCTTGAAGTTCGTTTGTGTTAGCGCGATGTTAGTGCTTTCAGGTTGTTCTCTGTTTTCTCATAAAGCCCCGAGTAGCCCACCGGCTGCATTGGGAAAATTCAAGCCCAGCGTCACAGTGCGCACTGTATGGATCGCCTTCTTGGGTAGTGCCGAAGCATATGCTTTTGCACCTGCTTTCTTGGGTACTAGTATTTACGCCGCTTCCGCGGATGGTACAGTCAATCGGATTGAAGCAACAACCGGTGTGTCGGTTTGGCGAATTAATGCTGGCATGAAATTAACTGCTGGGGTTGGTACTGACGGTTTTATTGTTGCGGTAGCGGGTGAAAAGGGAGTAGTACTAGCCTATGATGCGGAAGGTAAATTGCGTTGGAAGGCGCAGGCCTCAAGCGAGGTTTTGTCATCGCCAGCGGTTGGTCAAGGTCTGGTGATAGTTCGCAGTCTGGATAACCGGATCACCGCTTTTGATGCGGAGACGGGCGAGCGCCGCTGGACGGCACAAAGGAGCGTGCCTTCCCTGACGCTGCGTGCGGCACCAGGTATACTTATTGTGCCGCAAGCGGCTTTTGTCGCTCTGCCAGGTGGTCGCTTGTCAGCATTGAACCTTGCTAACGGCGGCCCTTGGTGGGAAATGGCGATTGGCGATCCGCGTGGTACTACAGAATTAGAGCGTGTAGCTGATGCTTCGGGCATGCCACTTCTGGTCGGACGTGATGTTTGCGCGGTGGCATATCAAGGTCGCGTTGGTTGTTTCGATGCTGGTACAGGTGTTGCACATTGGGTCAAAAATTTCTCTAGTAGTGTTGGTGTCGGTGCTGATGATCATAATCTGTATGCGGCTGATGAGCGCGGTGGAGTTAGCGCATTTACACTCGATACCGGTATGCTCTCATGGCGCAATACCCAATTAGCGAACCGTGGATTGTCGAGTCCGGTAACGCTAGGCAGCGCTGTAGTAGTAGGTGATTTCGAGGGGTATATTCACTTTTTGTCACGTCAAGATGGTGGACTGATCGGACGTGTTCGTGTGGACAAAAGCGCGGTTCTACCTACTGCAATTGTCGTGGGCTCGAATGTAATTTTTCAAACTAAATCAGGGACATTGATCGCATTTGCGACAGAGTAACAACTTAATGAAGCCAGTCATTGCACTTGTAGGAAGCCCGAACGTCGGTAAATCGACTTTATTCAACCGCATGACTCGCTCGCGCGATGCGTTAGTTGCCGATCTGCCCGGTCTGACCCGTGACCGCCACTATGGTGAGGGTCGCATTGGTGAGCGGCCGTTTTTGGTTATAGATACAGGCGGTTTTGAGCTCGTTGCCAAAGACGGCATCATGCATGAAATGGCCAAGCAGACCAAGCAAGCAGTAGCCGAAGCGGATGTCGTATTATTTATTGTGGATGGTCGTCAGGGATTGACGCCGCATGATAAAAAAATTACTGACTTTTTGCGCAAATCAGGCCGTTCCGTAATGCTGGTCGTCAATAAATCCGAAGGGATGAAGTACACATCGGTAACCGCAGAGTTTTATGAGTTAGGCCTTGGTGACCCTTATGTTATTTCGGCGGCACAAGGTGACGGCGTAGCTGATTTAGTTGAGGAGTTTCTCGACTTGGCTTTTTCTCAGCGTCCACCGGAAATCGAAGAGCCAGTCTCCAACCATAAAAGCATCAAAATTGCAATCGTCGGTCGCCCCAATGTCGGTAAATCGACTTTGGTGAATACGCTGCTGGGAGAGGAGCGGGTAATTGCATTTGATATGC
>JACMQE010000069.1 GCA_014377145.1 Glaciimonas sp.
AGCGCGATATTACAGATTATATTTTCGGCTTTTATAAATGTAAAAGATTGCATTCAACTCTAGAACATCTGTCGCCTGCTGCTTTTGAATAGATAAATTCAGAAAAACCTAAAGAACTGTCTGTTTTAATTTGACCACGACATTGTGCTTTCTTCAGTTTTGGGCCCATACACATCATACCTCCTGAATTTTATCGGTTTGTGAGAGCGCCTGCCCAACGTTGAATTTAAACTCAGATTTCTTCCTCAAACACAGGCGTCTTAGGCTGCCTGGGTAGACCCTGTTAAGGCCAGGCTGGCGCAAATAGCAAGCCCTATTTACCCCACGTGAAGAATACAGACCGCGACGAGTGGCGCAGAGATGGCCCATTACATCTTTGAAAGCAGCTGGACTGACAGAATACGTTCAATCATTGAAGTTATAAATGTAGTAAGTAGTTGTAACGGTAGCGAAGCAGCGATCCCTTGCTGTAATATTTGGGCATCAAAAAATTACAATTTGAGGACCTATGGCCATATTTCAGAAACCGATAAGTCATACTCGATTTCGAGACCACCGGACTCATTCCAGACACGGGTGACCGCATCACTGAAGTGACCGCCCTCAGAATAGTTGAAGGGGCAATCGTTGAACGCTTTGTCTCAATGGTGAATTGCAGGGTTTCGATACTCTATTTTATTACCCAATTAACGGGTATATCACAGGCAATGGTGAATGGCGCACCGCCCCTAGCTGAAGTAATGCCAGCGTTACTCGATTTTATTGGCAATGATACTTTGACTTCTCACAATCCCAGTTTTGACGCGAAGTTTTTATTGGCAGAAAGCGCATCGCTACATTTGCAGCCACGTCATAACGCGTTGATTTGCGCATTAAAATTATCGCGGCGACTATTCCTAAGCATACCCAGCTACAAGTTGGGATCCTTGGTAACCGCCTTGCGAATACCATTTCACGGTACCGCGCATAGAGCAGAAGCAGATGCTGAAGTATCCGCAAATCTATTGCTGCAGGTAGCACAGCGTCTGGCGTTTTTGGCGCGATGGTTCAGTCAGCCGGCATAAACAAACGTAAACAAGCACGCATCGTTTAACTAAGGTTACCAATGTATGCTTAGTTTGGTGGAGCAAATGTGCAGCGGTTAATTTAAGGCTATAAATCGGTAATAAACCGGATCTTAAAGCTACGACCTTTGATATTTCTAGCGCTTAGGCGGGCAAAGGCATGCTTAGCCATTCGTCGTTCCAACGCCACATACGTCATAAATTCAAATACACTGATTTTGCCGACCTGCTCTTTGGTCAGTCCCGCTTCACCCGTCAGAGCACCTAATAGATCGCCTGGACGCAGCTTGTCTTTCTTACCGCCCATGATACAAAGGGTCGCCATCGGTGCTTGTAGCGAATCGCTTTCAGCTGATGCTAGCGTCGCGAGATCAAACCACGTAACAGGGCCATGCTGGTAATCCTCAATTAATTTCACCCATTTTTTCTCATTGGGAGCGCACAGGCTAAGCGCCAAACTTTTGTCATGGTCGCGTCCGGTCCGACCGATCCGATGGATATGCACTTCAGTATCTTTCGATACATCTACATTGGTTATCGCACCCAAGGTCTGGATGTCCAATCCGCGTGTGGCAACGTCAGTGACGACCAGCACCGAACAACTCTAATTCGCAAATTGCACCAGAATTTTGTCGCGTTCACGTTGTTCAAGTTGACCGTATAACGCCAGCGCGCTGAATCTGTGATCGCGTAATTCAGCAGCTAATTCGCGGCAATGAATTTTGGTGTTGCAAAAAGTGATGGTTGAGACTGGCCTGTAGTGGTTTAGTAGTGCACCACAGCTGCATTGCGACCGTCGTAGCTAACTTCATAAAAGCGTTGTTCGATCTGTATGCATCGTGCTGCGCTTCGACCTTTATCTCGACCGGCTGACGTAAAAGTTCGGCATAGGCCTTGCTGATATCATCCGGATAAGTCGCTGAGAATAATAATGTCTGGCGATGCTTGGGACAAGCACTGACAATCCCTGCAATCTCTTCGTAAAATCCCATGTCGACCAGGTGGTCAGCTTCATCCAATAATAGCATTTGCACGGTCGCCAGATTTATACTGCCTCGACCAATGTGATCGCGTATCCGCCCCGGCATACCGAGAATAATATGCGCTCCATGTTCAAGTGAGCCGATCTGTGGTCTCATCGGTGCACCGCCGCATATTGTCAATATTTTGACGTTATCTTGAAGGCGTGCAAGTCGGTGCAACTCTTTTGCAACCTGATCAGCCAGTTCTCGCGTAGGGCAGAGCACAAGTGCCTGAATTGCAAAGTAGGTCAGATTCAGTTTATGCAGAATACCGATACCAAAAGCGGTGGTTTTTCCACTGCCGATCTTAGCCTGTGCGATTAGATCACGTCGCCCCAGAATCACTGGCAAGCTTTGGGCCTGTATGGTCGTCATTTCGTGATAACCGAGACTATCAAGGTTGCGCAATAGCGCAGCTGACAAGAGAAGAGTGGAGAAAGATGAAGTGGTCAAAATGGTAGATGCCAACAGAAAGGTAAGAGAAGTCTAACAAGCGTAGCTGTTTAGAGCTACATGTGACGAGGTCTGCTGCAATTTTGGTATTAAATTACTATTTAATGGTAATTGTCTGCCCCCCCACATGTCGCGGCTCAACCACATTCGGTATCGTATTTCTTTCTGGTGGGCAGGCCGATGCTGCGGCCACCATTAATTTAAATGCTATCAATACCTCTGGAAAGCAGCCATTGAAGCTGAGTTTTTCTTACGGGCGTGCACTTCAGGCACGCGCTACAAAGGCATGGAGTGGACAGACGGCAAATAAAGAGGGTGCGCAATACGCGCTGTGCTATACCAACGTGCGCGTTTAAATAGTGCAGTGGTGCAGAGTAAATACACTGCCGAGATGAAGGATGAATAATTAAACGTGGGCAGGAGAAAAGTACATCGTCTGTGGATCAGAGAAAATGGGCACTTTTTGAAATATCGAAACATCGTTGAACAGTACTCTAATAACAGTTTTCTATAATACTGAACTATTCGATATATTTAATATTGCAATAACAATATCGTATAGAAATTATATTTTTTATCGAGGTACATAATGCTTAAAATTGTAGCCAGCACATCCTTACCTAATATATTACGGCCTTGTAGGCGAAAACTCTCCACGTGGCCTTGACCACAGGATTGGGGGAACCAATTCTAGCCAGGGGAAGAAAACATTTTCTCTCATCAATTGTAAAGCGCTTAATACATCATCAATTCATTCATAAGAACCTGGTAAATTTGACCCCGCCATTCCCTGCAATTTGAATGAAAATTCAAAACAGGTCTCTGTTATGGATACATCGATGATAGAAGTAAACTCAGCTTCTGTAATTAGCGTGCTCCTCGACATTGATAGCTTGTACAAAACCGACCTGGCTTCTGTAAAAGCCGAGGTAATATTAATGACAAAGATGGTACATAATTTTTTGAAACGGATGCGGAGATTATGCTGAAAGGACTATTTATTGAACGTGATGAAGCGCTTGTAGCGGGCATACCATGTCTGACTGCTGAAAAAAATTTAGCTATTAGTTTATAATTTTTGATGCAACCAATCGCTCTCGCCGTAAGTCAAGAAACAAAAATTATTGTGAAAGAAGCATACATAAAAAGAATAAATTTCCTTATAATTTCGCTTTACGCAATGCTTGGTAATGATATGGATGTTGTGCTGCAAGGGATATATTGCGATTGGCTATTGCTGCTATTTATAATCACGAAGTTGGCTCTATCGATTTATCTGAATTTAGGCAATCATTAGGAAAAGTTTTTTAAAATTTCATGTCGTAAGCCGATAGACAATGATTTTTTAGAAAATTTGTCTATAAAAATGTTGCTAGAAAAAATACAGAATTGGTAGAGAAAAATAGAAAAAGCATCGGGCCTTTGACCCCATTTTCAGCACTTACTAAAATAGTAGATTCACATTTCATATTTTCAAAAGCAACACTAAATGCTAACACGCCATTTTTTCCTCAACCTAATGAGGAGGCAGAAAATAAATGAGGTGCGTGGCGGGATATAACGAAGTCAATGAATGTTGCCCTTTTACTTTCCAGTTCTTATTCTTCTAAAAAATGGAATCCGTTTACACCCCTGTCAAGCACCATCAAGAGTTAGCGCGACCATAACAATGGAGCATTAGCTATTGTATTTATGATGATACTGCTGGAAAACTGCCCGGCAGCGATATAACTTACGTTTTTGGTATAATTTTTCATCAGCCTTACTTGAATAAAAATAAGTGTTGATATAACTTGTCTGACAGTAGCTTAGTATTTAAGAAATAGAGTATTAGAAAACTACATGTGTCGAAACATTTAGCTAGTGTAGATGATCGATTTTTGAAATATTAAAGTAGGGCCCTAGAGGTATTCTTGCCTGCTTTTTGTACCCGCTAATATAATCAATTTATTCATCCTCAAGCAGAAATATGACCTTTTTAGAAAGTACATAATGCCTATCAGTGCAACTGGCACGCCTTTATCATCCCATTTTTTAACAGAAGTTGAACAAAATTTCCTCATAAATTAATCTCTTCTGCTCCAGCAAGTTAGTGCAGTAATCAACGATCCGGAGGTAAAAAGAAGCGGTCCCCTGAAGCATAATGTTATATCTACATCTAGCGAAAGGGAAAATCCGCATTAAGGGTACTTCGTTCATTAAGTCCAATGTCGCTCTGGTGCGTTACATCAAAGAGATTGAGCATGGCCTTGATAAATAGATTGTCATGCATTGGACGGCAACGATTACGTTCAAGTATTCCGACGCACCGATAAAGGAAAAAGACAGGGCAGTTAATCCGCTCGGCTTCCAAGTGGTCGCGTACCGTGACGACCCTGACGCTATGCCGGTTTCGACGGACTCTCCTGATAGATTTCCCCCTGTTAGCCGCGCACCTGATAGCGTGATGGTATTTCCTGAGCAAGTAGCGCCCTCACCTGCTACCGCCGTGCCAGCGATTCAACCATAAGGGGCCAACGTGAAACGACTTCTTTTGATAGCTGTAATGGTAACAACTTTGGCACTTGCCGAATTGATACCCCAAAAGGGCCAATATGACCCACTTGTTCGTGTGTTGAATTTTAATCCTATGAAAGTGGTGAAACTCTCTACATTTTACGGTGTTTTGACGCACATTCAATTTGCAGAAGGCGGAACCATCAAGCCTCTGGCCACAAAGGCAGATACCAACGTCACGGTGGTATCTGCCTTTGTGGACGGTATCAATTCGCCTTATTGGTGCAACCGCGTAGGGTCGAGGATTCGACTGCTTGGGCTGACCCGAATCTGATTTTCTCGTTGACGTTCCGTTATCTGGACGATGAAGCGGCAAAGCTCGCGGCCAAAGCTAAGCAAGAAGCTTTGAAGACTCTTCTTGGCGAAGTCAAAATGAGGCTATCAGATGCCAAGAAAGAAGGGCAGACCTTTGATTGTTGGGTGGCTGGGTCGGAAGAAATTAGCCCTAACGCTGCACGTGATGATGGCCGTTTTATCTCCCTACGTTCAGTAATAACCGTGATATGCCCGCTGTATATTCGGTGGACACAGAAGGCAATGAAGCGTTGATTAACACCAATGTCATCGACGGAAAC
Organism: Glaciimonas sp.; assembly: GCA_014377145.1. The sequence goes on from JACMQE010000069.1 coordinate 5,671, forward strand.
AATATCGTTGTTCAGCGCCTGGCTGTATGTCTGATTCTTCGCAAGGGTACTGCCATCGCTTCTGTAATCAACAAATCTTTTAATTTGAATGATAGCACTGACAATAGAACCGGCACGGTAGCGCCGAACTTGGAGCGAGTAATCAAAGGAGCGCAATAATAGGCTTTTTAGACAACCTCAAAAGCAGGAAAAACAAGCCGGTTAAGCCTATCGGTGCGGATGGCTTGCCGAATATCGAAGCGGAACCGGTATCGTTGGCGGAAGCTGCAAAAATGGCGAAAGTCCAAGAAAAAGTTTTTCGCGCGCGTAAAACTGCCGCCACAACTGGTGCCGAAAAGGAGGACTTGCCGTCGG
>JACMQE010000070.1 GCA_014377145.1 Glaciimonas sp.
CGGTAGGAGGTACCGGAACAATCGATTTTTTATGAAGAAAATCTAACGTCCCGCCGACAAAGCGATGAAAATTTAATTGCCTACCGCCTGGCAGGAAGCCTCAAAAAGGGTGCAGTACTTGGGGTACCAAAATTAACGGTTACAACGTATGCACTTTATTAAAATTAAATAATTAATTATCAATTTCGTCTAAATGGAATCAATCGCCCTGACTCAGAAATTTTCATTTCAATAAAATCCTTCTTATTTTCAGGACCATAACTCACATGAATAGGTTTATCGATACCATAAAAATAAATTCGATCAAACGGCGTATTAACAGAGATCCATTCAGCCACTTCTAACATATTTTCATCTTCAACAAAGAAATCAACTGCCGCACCCAGGCGTGAACAAATAGGAGTTTTCATACGGGTCAGCTCACAAGATGCATGCTGGTCTAATTTTGGAGCAATGCGACCAGGTATTTTTTTTCCAAGCGCAGCAGAACAAAAAGCATAGGTTAAACGAATCATCCCAAAATAGTCGATTACAGGATCAAGAATATTAGTAGCCAAATCGTAAAGTGCGGTAAAACTGTCAGCCTGTCGCGGGGAGTTATCGATTTTTATGTTTTCCCAAGTCTCACCGCATTCAATTAACATTCGATACGATAAAAATCTACCACATTTTGTATCTATATCTGGAATATTTTTACTTCTAGTCAAGTACATGCCATCTAGCTGCCAACGCGCTGTAGCTAACATATCGCGAAATTGTTGTGGTCTAGGCCCATATCCTTCAAAAGAAAAGAGATTAAGCTCCTCAAGTTTCTCATCAAATTCAATTTGCTCTGCGTATCCAAAAGATTCTTCATTTAAATAACGAGACTTCAAGTACAAGTAGGTCGACTCATACTCTTCGCCATAGCTAAAAAAATCAAAATCAAGCGAACGGAATTTTATCTTTACACGCTCCAATAATAAGGGAAGCGGCGACCCATAAAAATCATCAAACCGTAGCAACGTTAACTTACCACTTCCTATATGAATTTTAATCATATCCGCACTAGCAATATCCCCATAAAGCATAGCGGCACAGCCAATATACACTCTTAATAATGGTGGAAGTCTTTCGACTAATTGCGTTGGAAGATGGAGTGCGTTTTTTTCATCGTAGTAACCAAGACCTTGCTGCGATGCCATTTTACATGCAGACTCAATAGCTTGAGCATCTGCAATTTTAAAAAGCAATGCTCGTCCTTTCTCGATGGCCTGAGAGTAATTTCCAAAAAAAACTTTAACGTCAATCTGAAGAACAGAATCTAAATTTCTATAAGTTTTTCTTTGACTAAAAATATATAGTGCGAAATATACCAATAAATCATTGATGCGATTATTTGCTGCTTGCTCTAATAATTCAGGGTCAGTTTCATCCAACAAAAAACGTGTTGCTCGCCCAACCGTACCAAAAATGGTGATTAGGTTATCTATATTCTCAATTTCATCTTTGCGTGGCTGGCGCCCTAAACTAAGCCAAATATCTCTTAATGGAGTAATGGCGATCGTACGATTTTGCTGTTTCTGGTCGCGAATAGAGGCGCGTGGCGCTGCGATTGTTCGCCTACTCAGATGAAGTAAATTAGACTTACTTCGCTGTCGACTAAGTAAGAATCGTTGCTCAGCCTCGACATCGCTAAAGACAAAAAATATTCCCGGCCCAACTGGAATTGAATCAGTATTCAACGAATCGTCTATAAATTCCTTAAGTTCAGTTTGAGTAAAATATTTTTGAAATGTACTTCTTGCTGTGAGTACACCATCATTTAACTTCTGCCCTTTAAAGGAGTTCTGATTGTAGAGCATCGCTGAAACTACTAGCAACTCTTTTGCAAGAAAGTAAGCTCCTTTCAGTGCATCTAATCGCTCCTCCAAATTCTCGATGACGTTGATTACAAATCCAAGATTAACAATATCGGCAGGTTGACGTTGTCCATCGGGTAAAAAATGAGGGTCCCAGCCAGAAACCAAAATATTATTAGCTTGCAGATTACGGACATCGTCACCTCTACCACAGCCGTAGTCAAAAATTGATTTTTTCCCGTCCAAAAAATTGAACCTAGCTAATGCCTGCATTGGCGCGGAAAGATTGTGTCGAGTAAGAGCGGTCAAGTGTCGCCGGACGATTTTATTGAGTTCAACACCATTATCTGTATTATTTAAAAAATCATCATCATTACCGATTGGAAGAAATTTATCTCCATCCAAATAATAGCCCCGCTCATTAATAAGCGCTTCCCAAGCAAGTTTGAATCCAATATTGCGACTATTTTCGAATAGTCCTAGTAACTCTGCACTTTGTGTAAGCGCTACGTATTCGTCATGACGCACATGATTTTCCGCCAAAAACAATTCTTTACGATGCAAAATCGGCGCATTCAGCGACTCACTATAACTTCTACGCTTCACGATCCGATTAGTGCAATCAATAGTCCACCCCCAATGCAGAACAGGAAAAGGCGCATCAAAGAAATCGGGATACCAAAGTAGCGACAGGACCGAACCGCTCTTTGGATATTTGACAATATTATAGTGTTTTCCAGCAATCAATCCAGCCAGAATTTCTGCGTCAGCTACTAGTTCCCGGACCTTTAATGGTTGAACGGTAGTCAACTCGTAGTGCCAGTAAAAATGTGCACCGACCTGTTTTCCCTTAATCGGAATAGTCGCCATTTTTTTCTTAGGCAACAATGAGAGTCAGACGATCTGTAAGAATGACTAGCAGCTTGTGCTGAACATTGAGCGGCAAGCGCTCAATGCGGCCGACGATTTCGTCCATTCCCATTTGATCTAGATGTGCAATCAGGTCAAGCTCGATCGGCCCCAACAATACCTTTTCATGCATCAATAATTCATCTGGAGGATTATGTAATTTTTTTAACATCCCTTCAATTTCATGTCTTCCAAGCTCGTGAATCGCATACAAATTTAAAAAAGGCTTTTGCCAGAAAAGGACTCGATCACGCCTCTCGTGCTCCTCAATTTCAGCGTGGCGGCAACGCACCTCCTCCAGCATAGCATCGACCTGCGCCTGATCCAAATGGGATAGATAGGCCGGCGCTGCATTCAGCTCGCGCTCAAGTACTACGCAGCGCGCTTTATTCAGCGCATGCATCTGTGTATCCTGCATTAAGCGTGGTGCAAGCCACGCCGTAGACCGCCGTCGTGCCGTATCAACCCGATCAAAAGCTAACGACTGATAGATCCCTTCGAGATCCCACGCTGCATCAATTTCCAGGGCATCTAAAAATTTCACCATTTCGTCCACTTGATACCGTACTCGCAGTTGCAAAAGCTCAACGAGACGATCCACACTTACTTCGCTACCTTCCCATACAGCCAGATCGGCAAGAATTCGCTCTAATTGAATGACTATCTCACTCACTTCATTCTGATCTTTTGTTTTTTGGAAAATTTCTTTTAGATTTCGCGACTTGATTAACGCATCATGCAGTGCACCCTCATTCTCCAACACTAGCTTGAACAAGCCACCGAGCGCATTAGTTTGTCTTTCAATAGCACTACGAAGACGTTGTTGACGCTTAGTGATTGCCTCAGTGCGTGCATGAATTTCTTCCTCTTTTAACACTGAGCTCGCACTTTGCACACATTGGATAAGGCGATCTCCTTCAAGCATTGCATCGCGCATTTCACGTACAGGAGTAGATTCCGTAGGATCTGGTTGACGGGGATAATCATCACTTTGATCCAGCGACAGGGAAAATTTCTGCCTTGCTTCAACCTGAGCGATGCTCTGCATCATCTGCTGATCAAGTGCTCTTGCTTCGGCGTCAAAGCTCAACACTTTCAGACTCTCCACCGATTTGCGCATTAAATGGCGGAAGTCACTTACCTGTGCGGCGGTGTGGCAGCTTTGACGTGCCATCCACTTGTGCAATAGCGGTGCCAGAAACTCGCGCAGCGGCACCAGCAGTGCTGTATAGCTTTCTATACAGGCAATAGGCCAGCAAGCATCGGCCTCCATTAGCTGCTTATGAGAAACCAACTGGCTGCCGATTCTTAAAAACTCACCAACATTTTCCTTGCGTGCTGCGTTCTCCACGCCACGCTCACATTCTTCTAGCTTTTTTTGTGTACTGAGTAATTTCTCAATTGCGTGATCTGACCGCTCACGCAAGTGGAAGTAGAGGCCATCCAACACTTCGGGGCGCGGCTCGATTCGGTGCATCCGTTCAACTTCGTCAGCCAAGACACCCATCGCCTGATAATTTTGTTCAGTCTCCCAACGGCCAAGAAGATTACGCCAGCGTCCTTCCGCATCATCCGAAAGAAAGCGCACTGTACTTTGCTCAAGGATGGTTTGTTCCAGGTAATGACGCCCCTTTTGGGCTGGAAAGGCGTCATTTACCCAGTCACCGGACGCAACCATCACTCCTTTACGTTCGATACGGCGCGGCGGATGATTTCCGCCCAACATCAAGCTTAATAACAATCCGGCTGATGAAGCATTCATGCCATAAGGCGGTGCAATCAATGCCTTGTAAGATTGCCAGAGGCTACGCGTCGGGTTGTCCTGATGAATTTTTTGGAGCCACTGATAGGCCACCCTCACTTTTTCTTCGGCCGGCTCTGTCAGCTTTCCGCTTGGTGGCAGTGCCATCCAACTCGCTACCAAGGTGGCATGAACCCGATTTTGCAATCGTTTTGGTTGTGCCTGAACCCATGATCCTTCTACCTGATGCGCAATCAAGCTACGGGTCAACTGAGCACAATCGGCTGGACCTCCGCCAGCTGAGGTGGCAAAACCATCAAAGACAAACGGTAATGCATGAGGATAAACGCGGGCAAAGATCTCTTCACCAACCTTTCTTAAACGCCCGTCTGGCACGACAGTTTGGCCTGCGATCCAATACAGACGCTCCCGAATAGCTTCCTGTGCGGCTTCTTTCAGTGCGTCACTGCTGCGCTCGCGTTCTTCCGGGACGAAACGCCGAAATCGCTCACGCTCTTCGACCGAAATCCGTTCGTCAAACAGATACAAACGACCTATATGTTCAGCTACGCGTCCCTGACGGTCGGCGATCACAATCAGCCATACTGGCGCCGCATCATAGCCATAACGGACAAGCTCCGATTGCATCAGTGCTGCGGCAGTAGTTTCTACTCCCGCCACGTCCTCTTCTGGGTGAAGGTAAAGATAAATCAATTTACCTTTAGCCTCAGAGGGTGTGGTTGCTTGTGACCATTCTTGAAAAATCCGCTTGATGGATTGTTCAAGAATCAGGCTATGAGCGAATAGTGCCTCGAAGCGCCACTCCAAAGTCGAAATATTATTGCGCTGCGCAAAATCAGTAGTGACGTCACTTAGATCGGTATCAGCTCCGCCTCTACGCACAAATAGGTCGCTAATGGCATCGGGTGATAGCACTGCTTGATTCTTGCGCAGCCATTGCTGAAATTGGCCTCGCGTAGAAGCATCTGCGATCAACTCATATTGGCCAAGGTCCCTATTCCACTCCATTGCCCCGAGATCCTGACTCAGCACCGAGAGCGCTTTCGCTAGAGCAGAAGCAGGCAGTGCTGTGGCTTCACACAACAAACCATTCATATCGTCTTGGCTTTGTTTGCCAATACGCATTTTTTCTAGAATGGCTACACCGGCCAAAACCAGACGCTGCTCTGCATTGAGGTGGGCTTGGAATTTCTCTAACAAGAGCTGAAGGGTTTCGGCCACCGTGCTACCGGTCTCCCGTTCGGCGGAGATCAACTCCGGCAGCATGCTACTGAGGACTAGTTCGGCCGCACTGACCTGGCGTAATCGTCCATCTGACAACGCTAACTCGCCGCTGATACGATCAATCATCTCCTTGATAAAAGTTAGCGCAGAGCGCGATTGCACTACATCCCGCTGGCGTGTCAGGAACCAAGTAGCGAGAGGATGAAGTGGCCAGCACCCTTGCGCAATAACACGTGTAAAGCGTTCAAGATCATTCCACACTGGGTATCGCTCATATCCTGGAAGACAAAGACGCATTTTTTTCCAGCATGCTTGCCATGATGTCTGCGCATCAGCCTGCTGCCAGGCTTGCTCGATCGCAGGTTGCTTCTTGCCAATCATATGGGCAAAAATTGTTTCAAGATTAGTTGATAGATACCACTTTTGGGCAGAGTCAAAACGGGTGATGTAACGCTGTAATTGGCGCAAATCGACACTACCGAAGCGCTTCAAGTAGGCCTTTAATTCGTACTGGATCAAGCCAATGAAACGTACCTTGGTACTGTTATCCTGCACCCCCTGAAACAACTGCTGTAACGCTGCATCGCCAGCGAGCTGCGGTTTTTCAGCTGCATATTCAAGATAACGGCCAAACTCGTCGAACAAAATAACGATGCTAGAAAAAGCACCATCACTACCACAATACACATCGCACAGCGTTTTAATCAATTCCTGCGCCGACTCTTGCCCGACCATTGGAATGGCGGAGCCGTTCGCTTCGGTGTACACAGCATCGACTGCAGAATAAATAGCTTCATCGTTATCTGCAAGGCGCGCACAAATATTTTGCGCTGTCAGCCCAGGCAAACATTGCGTGAAGCGGTCCATGCGGAAAGAAAAATTTCTTTCGACAAATTGCTCAGCGGATTGGAATCGTGGAGAAAGTGCCCGAATCGCCCCGGCATCAACACCATAGCGCCGCAACTGCGAAAACACAGCTTGGCTCAACGCATTACCAAGATTAAAACCGGCCATTCCATCGAGCGCGAGCACCAACACAGGGCGTGCCAACCGCGCGATATCTTCTTGCACTTTGGCACCGATCACGGTATCGGCCTGGACAATATTGGCGACAATTTTCTGCGCCGTTTCCCCGTGAGGATCGCCAAGCAAAGTAGCGCAGGCTAGCGCCAAGTGAGACTTACCTGAACCGTAACCAGCCACGACTAGCCAATACGGATTAACTTCCTCGCCCTGCAAGCCACTATTGATAGAGCCGAGGAGGTCGGATACAAAGCTGGCACTGTCTTTGAGCCGGTAACCGCCTGCGAACCCATCTCCCTCGGCGTCGCCAGCACCATGATAACGTGGGCCGTGGAAAACAAAAGCACTGGCGGCAAGCCGTGCCTGCGCCTCTCGCTCTTGAACCCAACGAAGCTGAACGGCTCCCTCGAAAAAATTTTCATTATGAAAATTGACCAGTTCACCGATTTTTTTTGACATGGCGCTTGTACCTAGTTTTGTTACCTGAGTTCAGAATAGATATTGGAAATGACTTGATTCGTGTTCTTCAAGCGCAACAAAATTGGCGCGCCGGTATATCGGTCAATCTGTAGCATCCTATTATCAGCCATCCAATCGAGCCAATATGCAATCATTGCCTCATCCCAGCCAAGCACTACGAAGCAGCGGCTATGGCTGGCGAAACTATCCAGAGAAACCTGACTCTCGTTGCTGAATAATTCATCCCAAATCAGATATAAATAGGCTGCGTAGACAGGAAAAAATGACAGCTCGACAGGTGCAGGTTGCCTTTCCAATAGTTTCTCACCATTTACAATGATTTTTTGCAATACGTTAATATTACCCATACAACTATCTTCGAGATAACTACGTACTACGATGCCAGCCAATGATTTCAAATACCCAACATCACCGTGCAGCTCAACCAAGAAATCGACAAAATCTTGTTGCCGGAATTGTTTCCCCAATCGAAATCCACCTGCCGCGAACAGCGCGAACCAAGGTCCAGCGACGCCACTAGTGGCAGGAGCTGATGCCAACCTTCGGCATAACAGCAAGTGCATCAACCACAACGTTTGACGAGCGCTCAAAAACGGATCTTCCTCCAGAATGACATGCCCTAATGCCGTCAGTCCCAATTGCCAGCCACCGGATTTTTTGCTCGCAGTTATCAACCCCATTCCCACCGCATAGTGGATGATAGGAATTACCTTGCCAGTACTATTACCAGTAGGTATGTTCGTCTGGGCTCCGATCGCGACCTTGTCGCCACTGCCGTTTGCTGCGGCAAACGGCAGTAACTGTGCAAGTAGGCGCCGCTCAGGCAAAAAACTTTGCGGAAAGTTGAGCGGTAACTGCCTTACTTCATTTGTTGTGATTGCTGGGGTTTTATTCATCGTGGAAGCCGCGCTGTTTAAGCGATGTAATGGACACCAGGACTGCTGTTTCTTTCAACATACCATTCGATGCGATTACGGGTCCCAACGACCAACATTGCCCTTTTTCAAGTTTAGACAAACGCTCCGCCCACTCCGCCTTAGTAGTACTTGTTGCCGTACTGAGAATCGCAGCAAAACTAGGAATCTCGGTCGTCGCTGGTTTAAAAAATAATTTATGACCAGCTTGAAACAGACGGTCGCGCTGCTCTTGATCAAAATTACTGGTTGTCTGCGTTGCCAATATCAGCGACAAGCCAAATTTTCGACCTTCGCGAATCATCTTGTCGATGGGCGAATCACTGCGATGATCCAAGTTTTGAATTTCATCAAGTACGATGGGAATAGGACGATTTTTATTTCCCGTACTAGATGCGTAATCATAAAGATTCCAAAGAGCGAATTCAGTAACCAGCTTTTGGATATCGCGCGCCAGTGTTGTGAGTTGCAACACATTGACCCAGTGATCCGTAGAGGTCAGCATTGTTTCCCAGCTTGAATCGGTGCCGCTACGGAACGGCTCGGACCGGACGAATGGATCTAGCTTACTCGCCAGGCTTTCCGCGGACTGGCTTCCCTCTGCCCGCAGCAGCTCTGGAATATCACTCATTGAAAATTCAGGATTATCGATAATCCCCTGCTCCACGGTGCGAATAAGCGCCGAGGTTTGTTGGTCGCCCATCGACTCATAAACCGAGTTGAAAATACTGGCAACTCGTGTTGCTACACCAAATGGTTTTTCAACGAAGAGCGGCAACGATGGATCGACTATTCTTTTTTGCGCTTGAAATGGATTCAGTGGTAATTTTTCGCTATAAATATAGTTGTTTTTCAGCTTAACTGCTTTTTGAAACTGCGACTCAACTTGGCTCGGCAAAAAGCCATCGGTGTAATCGACGATCAATGAGTGTAGGTTTTGACTAGCCATTTCTGCCAGCAAACACTGTATGCCATATGTTTTTCCGGAACCCGTACCACCAAAGATCAACATATGTCTGTTTGCCAGCTGGGGGTGGCCATAATGCCAGTACACGCACTCTCCATTGTTCTTTTTCCCAATCAAAATTTGGGCAGGAACCGCCGCAAGCGGGGCTACAGACTCTGGTGCTGACGTTTGAACTGGCATCTCTGTAATCGTCGAAGCACTGGTAGCTTGCACTTCCTGGTATGACGTCGTGGCTAAAACTCCAATTGCAGGCAGCAGATCGATTTTCTCAGTAGTAACCGACGGCATAACCGGCACAGGAGTTGGCGCTGGCGCTGGCGCTGGTGTTGGCGCTGGTGTTGGCGCTGGTGTTGGTGTTGGCACTGGTGTTGGCGCTGGTGTTGGCGCTGGCGCTGGTGTTGGCGCTGGTGTTGGCGCTGGCGCTGGCGTTGGTGTTGGCGCTGGCGCAGACGCCACGTTGGTGACATCAACCGTCGGGTTCACACCACCCGAAAGCACTGGCCGCAGCCGTATTGAAGAACCTTCGAGGGATAGCACCTCTCTCTGGTAGTCAAACAAGCTAGTTACACCCTGATAGCCAATCGCTACATGCTTGATGGCAAAATCCGCTGACACCGTCAGCATTGGGTTAATGACTCCCTCTGGTAGCTCGATCGCCGTCACCACTGGAATTGGTCCCGCCTCATCTGTCCAAAAAGTAAAGATAGCTGCCTGCCAACTGATTTCATAATAGCCCTCGGCCAGCTGTTCAAGCGCACTGTCGAGCTTGCGTCTCTCCTGTTCCGAAAGATCTACCACCGAACGCGAAGTGATCGCCCTATGCAACTGCGCCCACCAATATCGCCGGTCGAAGCTTATTCTCGGTATATCGGGAATATTCGGCGCAAAAAGCGTTGTCAATTGGCGTAACCCGTCATGAACCTGCTCCCGGGCTTTTTGCAAATGCTCATCATTTTTTTTCGCAAACTTGCATTCAATGACCCTTGCGTGAATCAACGGCACATCATCCTCGCGCAGGACCAGCGACAACTGGAGCAAATCAGGGCGATGTGTCACATCGCTGCCGGCGAACCAGTGCTGTACTGAATCGACAGGGAGCAATTGCATCATCGCTGCGCCTGGAGTCTTTTCGAGTGCACGATGGATCGCGGCAAAACCCACCACCTCGCGAATTTTTTCACCATTTCCTACTACCGCACGTAACGAGGACAGACCGATGATTTCTTCCGCCTCGGCCACGATTTTCAATGCCATTAACTCAAAATTCACCTCTGTCTGGAAAGGCAGCAATCCCTTCAGCTGCCCCCTGACAAGCGAACTAAGCTGCGTCAGCGTATCCTGCTCTGTTGAAATTGAAAGATTGAGCTCGCCATACGCGCCCAGACCAGAAGTGAATCCAACAATTTTTCTCGCGCCATTCATTTCATGACTGCCCAGCAGTCGCTTATCGATAAACGGATCAATGCATGCCACCCACTGCGCCTTTTTATGCATTGCTTCGACCACCGCGTGCCATGGCTGATAATCCACTTGCCCGAAAATCAAATGCTCACTGTCCGGATTTTGCGGGTAACGCAAACGCGCCGACAGATCTGCGTGCAAGGTCTGAATGCGCAGGCGACGATTGCTCAACAGACTCTGGCGGCGCAAAGCATCGCCACGCTGTATAGGACGCGGGTACTCACAAATGGGAAATTTGCTAATGCTGCTGAAGTCATAATTGAAGGGCAGCGCCGACTCCGCCTCACCAACCAGCCCGCCGGTCAAAAATCGCATCAAAAAAGCCACATCGTAAAGTCGGCTTTCCTGCAACAATAACGCTTTTATTTTTTCGCGATCGGGCGCGAAATGATGGCCTACCGATAAAACTAGCGGACGACCCTTCTCACGAAAAGTGGCCGTCACGTAATCGCGCCATGCGACTAATTTATTTTCAACTGCCATTGGTGATGATGAGGTGGAATAAACCACAACGACACATTGAAACGCAGGCCAATGCTCAGGCGATAGTTTCAAATAAGTACGCAAAAACTGCTCAACGCCCGACAAGATGGTTGCCAGGTCTTCGACGTGGACTGCAAGTATTCGCATGCCGTCTTCGGCAACAGCGTACAACTGCTGGTAATCCTTTAGTACTCGCGCCACTACCTCGCTTTCTTCCGTGGCACGTACTGTGTCGGCGACATCGTCATCAATTTCCTCGTCGCGCAACAAAGTTTGCACCGCCAAGCTTTTTTCGGTCGACGGCACGCCGCCAAGGTAATGCAGTAAGCCAAACGATTTAATTGCCGCCGACAAAGTTTTTTGCCCATCGACGATCAGTCCGGCGAGCGGTCGGCGAATCTGGACCAGGTTTAGCAACCTCACAAAATCTGTATGGGCGTTCCTTCCTATGGCTTCTTCAGCCAAGATTTCTGGAAAGCTATCGAGCAGGAAGCGCGCCCGCGCGTCAGTCAATTCCATCACCGGCGGGCTGATCCCCCATGCAACGGCGGAGCGCAAATAAGCATCATTCGGCACCATTTTTTCGTCAACCAGCAAGAAAGCCTTGTAAAAACGGCGCAGCAATTGCTCTGCACCTTTCAACTGCCGATCCAGCATTTTTTTGGCTACGATCTCATAGGCCTTTTGAAACGCCAGAAAGCAGGTGGCGTTAGCCTGATAATAGCCGTGCTCTACAAAGCATTGCAACCATATACGATAAGTACCGATCAACTTTTGCAAGGACAGAAACAAACCGGCATCGATTGCTGACTGACTGATCTCGCTCATCAGATTAATAACCTGCAGATTTGTCAGTGATTGGCTCAACAATCGATTCGCTTCTTCTTCGTCGACGGCAAAATAAAGCGCAGCCATCACGACAGAAGGCAGTTGAAAAGCAGGCAACATCATTTTTCCATGCTCTTGCTGCGGCCATGCTTCACTGACATGTTTGGCCGAGGAAAAACGCACTCGCTCAGGATGGTTAGGACCAAAAGACCACTTAAAATGCTGCGACCACGATTGTTCAGGATCATGCGCCGCTATGTCAACATGAAACAAAATATGCGGTGTAAACCGGCCCGCTTTAAAAGTTACATTGTGTTCAAGATCCAATTCCAGCATCACCGGCACCGAGCACGCCCATAGCGAGCGCGCTTGCATCGCCTGATCAGAATCGATCGGCAGTTTCAAGTCCATACCAGAAATCAAATCTGGCAAGCCGCCCAGACATCCTTGCAACAACTCTTTAGCCAATCCATCGCCATCGTGACCGCCTTCCGGGTCATCGTTCAAGTCATGCTGAAATGCGTCAACCGCAATATGTATCCTGACAACTGAGGCTGACAGCGATTCATCACCCGCTTGCTCAGAAAAATTACGCCACGCTTGCCAGATCCCCTGCAACATGACATCGACACTTGAACCGTACAACACATCAAACTTTTCAGGAGCGGGTGGCTTAGGCCCCTTTGAACGTGATTTCAGTACTTTCGTGAGCGGATAAATATCGGTTTGCATCAAGCGCTGTTTTGCCTCTGAATCGGCATCGAAAATATAGTCATGCAACGTACGCTTGAATTCATCCATGCTCTGATAAGACGCAGTACCATCCAGTGTTTCCGGCAACTCAAGCCGATCATCCTCGATCGCGGCCTCTATTTTCTCCCAGGCTTTTTTTTGATCGACAGGTGTCTTGAAGTGTTGATGCGAAATGAATGAATTCGCGCTTTTGATCAGATCAGTACTTTTTTTATTTTTTTCAACGTGTAATAAAGGGGAAATGTCCCAGTATGGCAAATTCCGGTAAAAGCCGTCGATTACTTCTGTCAGACTATTGAAATTGATTATAACGTGAATTATTTCAGTATCAAAAAATTCAGCCAGCTTGATAAGTCGCAGCGGCCGCACTTTGAACAGTTCGTTGAGCACACTTTCGAAACGCTCCGTCTCGCTGCTTGTAGCATCCGACATGAACCGGTCGCAGAAACGCCGTATCCAGGGAGCAAAGGATTGTCCCATCATTTTCCATATCCTGACTTCATCAAGCACATGGAAATCCGCCAAGCTGCCCTGATCGGATGCATGATTCAATCCAACCAGCACAATAACAAGGCCATCCTTATCTTTTGGCAAAGTAATACTTCGATAGAAAGTCAGTTGATCTTCTTCATCGATCCAGTGCCGCTTTCTCATTTCTGCGACTAATTTTGCGTGCGTTCCACGTTTCTCCCATTCGCGCCAGAGACCAGTAGCGATCCGAAAGTGACAGACCAGATTCTGACTTTGTACCGCCGTGAGGCGATGCTCTTCCAATGAAGAAAACAGACCGAAAGCGGCTTGCGGGCTCAGGCTTTCTGTAATGAAGCGAGCTTCGCGCATGCCATCCGAAGCGCTCATGACCCGATCCCACTCATTCTTCAGATAATCGGAAAAATCTTCAGTATAAAAATTCATTACAGCTCTGCTCCATCATCCAGGATTTTTTACCATCGACACTGCGTCGGAAAGTTCGACCAGAAACCCTCCCTGCTGCAACGCTTCCTCGACCCATGCGGTGCTGGATGACGCCGCATAACTGCTATCGTCTGTTTCAGTCCCATTCCATGCGAGTGCAACAGTTAACTGTTCACCACCAAGAGCGATTCCATAATGAGCAAAGACTCGTTGATAAAAAGTTGTAAGTCGAATTCTCTCATTAGGACGAATCACTGCAGCGACCAAAAACCGTAACAATCCTTGGTGTAAACTAAAACGCTGACCAGAACCGTTAAGTGGAATAACCATTCCTATTTCTTTTGCAATTTTTCTAAAAATCTGAAATCCATGTTTATCCGCCTCGACTTTGCTACCAGAACCGACTACTAGTTTATTTCTCAAAACACGATAAAGTAGTGCCTCAATATAATTAAATGAGGCTTCCGAAATTTTCCTTGTCGGCGCCCCAATTTTTGCTTCATTATCAGAAAAAATCCATGCATAGTTACCAACGAACCCAATCGTTTCTTTCTCCGAATAATCAATTCTTCGAGCTTGAAAGCAAAGGCTTCTCAATACCTGCATACAACATAAAATTTGCAGTAGTTCCAATTTATCCATTGTCCCAATTCTCGAACAACAAATATTATCAATTTCTATTGCAAACAACATAGCTTCAATATTAGTTGAAGCTGGAACCCAGCCAAGCATTGCTTTTTTGTTTACTGAGATCTTGCTTGACTCATCTTTATTTATTTTTAATTCAACTAATGCACCATCAACAAAGTTAGCAATAGAGGAAAGCGGCGATCCAGCATCAAGCAATATATCTGTAAATTTTGTAGTTATATTTTTTTCAGAATTCCGGACCTGATCTTTTAGATGGAAATACTCTGGACGTTTTAATAATTCTAATAAATTTTCCGACTCAATATTAGAAAATAAATTTGACAATTGAAGAAAAAGAAGCTCCCCTCCTCTAGCCATGAAATTATGTCGATCATGTGCAAAATATTTTTCAGCATCGCTCCATTCATTTATACTTGAATTTTTATTAGCTTTGCTATGTAACCAATTTAATTCTCTAGCTAAAAAAACTGATGACATTGGCAAGAAACTATAGGTTACCCAAGTTCTATTTTTTGCCACCCCAACAAAGCCACCAAATAAACTTTGAATTATACTTATTGTTTCCTGTTGATCTTCTTTTGATCCGGTTATTTTATTTCCAATAAAATCAAGAGCTTGAATGTAGGCCTTATTATGTATAGGATGACGAGTCTCTAGTTTTGATATTGGAAAAAATGAAAAAAGCTTAGTAGCAATTTTATCTTCCGGATAGTAACAAGGAAATTCATCTCCACTACAATTTAGATTAAATTCATAACTAAAATCACCATTATTTTTTTTAGGAGAGGAAAATACTAAAAATAATTCAGCTAAATATTCAACCGGAGTTTGATCTTTATAATATCTTCTGCCATAAAGTCGAATAGCAGAATTGTCTTTTTCTTCGCCTAATGATTCGCCTTTCAGGTTTTTGGGATATTTTAAAGAAATTATATTTTTTATTTCATCTATTTTTATTTTAGGCATATGGCCGCTCTAATCTATTATTTTCTTTATCCAAAATATATTGGTGCAATGTAATTCGTCCATCAATTCCTGATCGCAATAAATCAATTTGAGCCGCAGGACGATCTCGGCGGCTAGGCGAATTTAGTAAGGTTGCTCGAAAGCACTCAATCTGTGTCAAATGAATTTGGGAAAGCCCACTTCCTAAATTTCCTACGCTACGCCCATGAATATAGTCAAGCAGTGGAAGTGACAATGGGAGATCAACC